>JAHFBX010000173.1 GCA_023249815.1 Candidatus Eiseniibacteriota bacterium | reverse complement strand
CGCCGCCGCGCTCCTCGCCACGAGCTTCCCGGGGTTCGCGTATCACTCGATGTCCGGGCTCGAGACGTCGCTCTATGCGTGCCTGCTCGTGTGGGGCGTGCGCGGGCTCACGGCCGCGAGATCGCGCGCGACCGTGCTCGGCGGCGTAGCTCTCGCCGCCGCGGCGATCACGCGACCCGAGGGGCCGCTCCTGTTCGCGCTCGCGTGGGGCGCCGCCGCCATCGCTCGACTCTGGCGCGCGCGACGCCGCCACCCGGAGCGGGCGGCGGCCGCGAACGCCGGCACGTGGCGGCCACTCTTGCTCGTGGCGCTCATCGGCGGCGTCCTCATCCTGGGCCAGGTCGCGTTCCGCCGCGCGTTCTACGACGGCGAGTGGGTGCCGAACACGTTCTTCGCCAAGACGGGTGGCTCGGGCGATCGCGTGGGCTACGTCCGCGACGCGCTTCGCGGCGCGTTCCACGGAGACGTCGGGATGCTGGTGGCGCTCGTCGGCTGGATCGTGGGCGGCGCCTCCAGTCGTGCCGCGTGGTCCGCGACGCTGCTGGGAGTCGCTGGGGCGCTGCTGCCGCTCGCCACCGGTGGCGACTGGATGCCGGGCGCGCGCCTCGTCGTCCCCTACCTCCCGCTCGCCGCCGTGGCGGTCGTGCATGGCTGGGGCCGGTTCGCGGCCCGGCTGCTCGGCGACCGGCCCAGGCTCTCGAGCGCGGTCCTGCTCATCGCCGCGGCAGCGAGCTTCGTCACGCAGTGGCAGCCGCGCGAAACGCTGCGTGCGAGCGCCGCCGTCGAGGCCGCGGGGGCCACCACCGGGCACGGGGCGCTGGCCGAATGGCTCGCACGCCAGGCGCGGCCCGGCGACGCGATCGTGCTCATGGACATCGGCGAGGTGGGCTACCGGTGTATCGAGCAGCGCATCGTGGACGTGACCGGGCTCACCGACCGCCACATCGCCAAGAGCCCGGGCACGTTCATGGCCAAGTCGTTCGACCTGGGCTACGTCTTCGAACGCCGGCCGGAGTTCATCGTGCTGACGTTCGTCGGCCGCGGCGAGGCGCTGGCCCCGCTCGACGCCACAGCGCCGCTCTATCCGTTCTCCGAGATGGAGAGCCAGCTCGCCGCCCACCCGGCGTTCGAGCGTGACTACTACCGCGCGCCGGCGCCGGGCGACGCGCCGGCCGATGGTATGGAGCGGCTCCGCCGGTCGCTCGGCGCTGAAGCCGTGTTCCCGTACGCCACACCCGGCCGGCGCTACGTGCTCGCCGTGTACCCGCGGCGTCAGTGACGGAAAGCGATGCGCCCGGCGGCGGTGTTCCGCGGCCGCGCTTGTCTGGCTCGGCGCGCGCTAAGTTCACGAGCACGGGCGAGAGCTTGCCCAGCTCGATGCGCGCCTGCAACTGGAAGCTCGAGTCCGGGAACTCGTCGAGGATGCGCTGCCAGAGTTTCTTGGCCTCGGCCGGCTGCTTCAACGCCATGTGGCAGCGCGCGGCGGCAAACAGGAACTCGCCGCTGGATTCACGGTCGAACTCGCCCACGATCTGCTCGAATGTGGTGGCCGCCTCGGCGAACTGTCCGTCGCTCTCGAGCGCGTACGCGAGGCTCCGGCGCACGGTCGCGGCGAGCACACCGGAGCTGTTCTGCTTGAGGTATGACCGGTAGTCCGCGATGGCATCCTTCCAGTTGCCGCGCCAGTAGGCGTCGTCGCCCGAGATGCGCATCGCGTCGGTGCCGCTCGCCGTGCCGGCGTACTGCCGGCTCACGTCCTGCGCGATCTGGCGCGAGCGGTCGTAGTCGGCGCGCCAGAACAAGTCGTTCGCCTCGGCGAGCTTCTCGGACGCGGTGTTCTCCTTGCGCGCATTGCCGGCGACCATGTAGTAGCCGGCGATGCCCACGACGGCGATGCCGACCACGGCGCCCATGAGGTAGCGTCCGTATTGCTCCCACATCCCTGTGGCCCGGTCGATCAGCTCGGCGCCCGGGTCCTCGATGGCGTTCTTACGTGATTCAAGCGACAAAGCCACCTCCAGGATTCGTATGCAGGGAGCGCACGGCGGGCCGGATCGGCTCGAACACCAAGCGCGAAGGACGCAGAACTTTACGGGGCTGGCGCGCCGAGCGTCAAGCCGGCGCGCACTGCGCGCAGCACGCCGTGCCGCGCGCGCGCACGAGCATCTCGGTGGGGCTGCCGCAGCTCGGGCATGCCGGCCACGCCGGCCGCCCGCGCGCCACGTCGACGGCCGAGCGGAGTTTCACGTGCATGGCGCCCGAGCGCAGTTCCTGCTCGAGATCGGCCACCGGCCACGACCATTCCTCGATACCCCACAGCCGCACCTCGGTGCGCATCTCCCAGCGCTGGCGCACCTCGGCGGCGCGGCGCTCCCACTCGAGCTTCAACGACGTGGCGTCGCCGTGCTCCAGCTCGCCATCGTCGTGTCCCGCGCGCCGCCGCTGGCGCTCCTCCTCCTCCTCGATCCGCGCCGAGAAGAACGCGCCCAGCCGGTCCAGCTCGTCGTCGCGCAGCCGCCCTACCGACACCGCCCACTCGGCCTCGCGCTCCTCGGCGAGCGCCTCGAGCGTGGCGCGCGCGGCGCCGAGCCAGCGTTCGCGGAGCTCGGGCTCGAGTTCCTCGGGGAGCTGGTAGAGCCCTTCGCGCGGCCTCACCTCGGGCATCTGCGCGGCCTGCGCGCGCTCCAGCACCTCGCCGCCGGCGCCCACGAGCACGACCCACTGCTCCTGCCACGGCAGCCCGCCCCAGCGCGTGATCACGGCGTGGAACGCGACGCGCCGCTCGTAGCGCACGGGTCCTAATCGCGGCGGTCCCCAGGTGAAGCCGCGCACGCGACACACGCTCGCGAGCCCGTCCGCGGGGGCACCCGGCACCTGGGCGAGCGCCGTGCGCCTCGTGAACAGCGGCTCGGCGAGCGCGGCTTCGAGGATGCGCCGGCCGCCGACACTGCCGGGCGCCGTGAACCAGGCCCCACGCGGCACGGTGGGCCGCGCGGAGTCGAACACCAGGCGCACGCGCTGCCGGCGCCAGCGTTTCTGAAGCTCGGGCGACAACTCCACTTCCCAGTCTCCGCGCGGCGCGGCCTCGACCTTGCACTGGTGCGCTTCGAGCCAGCGACCCACGAAGCGGCGCCAGCCGGGCGACTCGGCCGCGGTCTCGCCGCGCGGGATGTTCACGGCGGCGGCCGACTTGCCATTCGCCGAGGTGGCCTTGCCGTTGCTCGAGGCACGTGTGCCCGGTGCGCGACGGCGCTTCGTCGCGGCCTTCACGACGGCTCCTCGTCGCCCTCGTGGGCGCCATGGAACAGCATGCTCTGGTTGTCGCGCTGCTGCTGGTAGAGCTTGCGCGCCGTCATCAGGTGCTGCGCCAGCTCGGTGAACCGGCGCTTCCGCACGCGCGGCGCGCTCGACTCCGTCCAGCGGCGGAACACCTCGTCCTCGAACGAGCCCTGCATCTGCCACGCGCCGAGGATCTCCTCCATCTCGCCCACCACCAGCTCGAACATGCGGATCTTGCGGTCGAGGATCTCGAGCACGTAGGCCTCGAGCGTGCCACGCGAGACCAGGTTCACGACGCGCACCGGGTGCTCCTGGCCCAGTCGGTGGACGCGGCCGATGCGCTGCTCGAGCCGCATCGGGTTCCACGGCAGGTCGTAGTTGATGACGATGCGCGCGAACTGGAGGTTGCGACCCTCCCCTCCCGCCTCGGTGCTCACCAACACCTGTTGGTGCGTGCGGAAGTGTTCGAGCGACTCCTCCTTCTCGCGCCAGTTCATCTCGCCGTGGAACAGCGCGGTCTCGATGCCCTCGGCCTCGAGCGCCGCTACGATGCAGTCCTGCGTGGCGCGAAACTGCGTGAACACGATCGCCTTCTCGCCCTTGAGCGACGCGATGCAGCGCATGAGCGTCCGCACCTTCGTGGCGTCGTCGGACAGCGCCCTCGCGCGCTCGGCGAACGCGCGCACGCGCTTCGGCTCCAATCCGTCGGGGTGCGTCGCCAGCTTCTCGAGCGTGCCGCGCGCCGACGCCCACGACGAACCCATCTCCTTCTGCAGCACCATGAGCGTGAAGTAGTGCGGCCGCCCCGGGTGGCCATGGTCGCTGTGCACGGCGCCCGCCACGAACTCGCTGACCTGGCGGTAGAGCTGGCGTTCGGCGGCGCTCTGCGGCACCCACACTGTCTCCACTTTACGGGGCGCGAACGTGAGCTGGGTGTCGCCGCGCCGCGTCCGGATCATGACGCTCTTCAACAGCCGCCGCAGACGCGGGGTGTTGCGCGGCGTGCGTTTGTCGTGGCCGGAGAGGAAGTCGCGGCGGAACTGCGAGAACGTGCCGACGGTGCCCGGGCGGACGAGTGTCACCAGGTTGTAGAGCTCGCGCAGGTCGTTCTGGACCGGCGTCGCGGTGAGCAGCAGCAGGTAGCGCGGGTTCAGGTCGTTCAGGAACTTCCAGCCGAGCGTGAGGTGGTTGCGCAGCCGATGCGCCTCGTCGCACACGACCATGTCGTAGTCCGCGCCCCGCACGCGCTTGCGGTGGCGCTCGTGGCGGGCGGTCTCGAGCGACGAGATGATGAACGGGTGGCGGCCCCACTGCCCCGCCGGCCCGCGCGAGACGACGAAATCGAGCTCGAACTTCTCCCACAGCTCGGCCCGCCACTGCTCGCACAGCGACGCCGGCACCAGCACGAGCGCGGTGCGCACGGCGCCGCGGAGCACGTACTCCTTGAGCACGATGCCAGCCTCGATCGTCTTCCCAAGACCGACCTCGTCGGCGAGGATGCCGCGGCCGCCGAAGTCGCGAAGCACCTTGAAGCAGGCGGCCTCCTGGTGCGGGAATCGTTCGACGCCGCGCAGCGAATCGACCGACACCAGCCGGTCGGCACTCGCCCAGCCCGCCCAGGCCTCGGCGTCGGCGCGCAGGTAGAAGTGCGATTGAGATTGCGCGGCATTGTCGAGCCACGCCTGGAGCAGTGCGTCGCCCTGACCGTGCCAGTGCCGCCGGTTCGCCGGATGCGGGCGCGTGGTGAACGTCGGCGCGTCCCCGCCGTTCTCCTCCCCGTCCGCGTGCTCGGCCACGGGCACGGCGAGGCTCGGCGCCGAGCCGTCCACGATCTCCCAATCCCGTATCGCCGAGAGCCGACGCAACTGGCCGTCGAACACCACCTCGAGCACCTCGCGCCCGCGGTCGGTGTGCACCTCGACGATGAGCCCGTCCCCGAACTGCGGGTGGTGCAGGCGCTGGCCCACCTGGTAGCGCGGTTCGGTCATGTCCACAGGTCGAACTCCTGTCCCTTCTCGGGAATGTGCACGGTCGCGCTCGTGCGCTGCCGGAGCAGCCCGGCGAGCGTCTCGGCGGGCTCGAGCTCCCCGTGCACGAGGAAGATGGTGCGCGGCTGCGGGTCGAGGCGTGCGACCCAGCCCAAGATCTCGGCCTGGTCGGCGTGGGCGCTGAAGCCGTCGAGCGCGGCGATCTCGGCGCGCACCTGCACGGGCTCCCCGAACACGTTCACCGTTTTCGCGCCGTCTCGGAGCCGGCGTCCGAGCGTGCCGTCGCCCTGGTAGCCCACGAACAGCACGGTGTTGCGGGAATCGCCGAGCGCGTGCTCCAGGTGATGGAGCACCCGCCCGCCTTCGCACATGCCCGAGGCCGAGATGATGATGAGCGGCTTGCGCATGTCGTTGAGCGCGCGGGACTCGTCCACGGTCGTGACGTAGCGCAGCCGGTCGAAGCCGAACGGAGCGCCGTGGTCGTTCTGGAACATGGTGCGGGTCTCGCCGTCGAAGCACTCGGGATGCTTGCGGAAGACCGCCGTGGCCTCGCGCGCCATGGGACTGTCCACGTAGATGGGCACGTCGGGGATCGCGTTCCGGAGCGTCAGCTCGTGCAGCACCGCCACCAGCTCCTGCGTGCGGCCCACCGCGAACGCCGGCACCACGAGCCGGCCGCCGCGACCGACGGTCCGATGCACGACCTCGATCAGCTCCGTTTCGTTCTCCGCGTCGCCGGCATGAAGCCGGTTTCCGTATGTGCTCTCGAGCACCAGTGCGTCGGGCCCCTTTGGCACCTCGGGGTCGCGCAGGATGTGCCGCCGCGCCCGGCCGAGGTCCCCTCCCATGAGCAGCCGGAAGCTGCGGCCGTTCTCCGAGAACTCGAACGTGTTCATGGCCGAGCCCAGGATGTGACCGGCGTCGTGGTACGTGGTGGTGACGCCGAGGAACGGCGCGAACGGCGCGGCATAAGCGTGCGTCTGGAATCGCTCGAGTGTCGCCGCGACGTCGGCCACGCTGTAGAGCGGCGTGCGTGCCGGACGATTGCGACGGTGCTTGTTGACGTGCTCGACGTCGCGCTGCATGAGGTAGGCGCTGTCCGGCAGCATGACCCGCGACAGCGACGCCGTGGGCGCCGTGAGGTGGATCGGCCCTGCGAAGCCCTTCGACACCAGCGTCGGC
>JAHFBX010000387.1 GCA_023249815.1 Candidatus Eiseniibacteriota bacterium | reverse complement strand
CGCGCGCCACCACCCGTTCCCGCGGGTCGGTGGCGCGCGCCGGCTCTTCTGGAGCGATGAGCCAGAGTTCGCGGCCGAGTGCGAGCAATCGGTCCGCGTCGGGGCCGACCGGCCACGCGCCGAGTTCCAGCGAGCGTGCGAAGACGGCGCGCGCCGCGAGCTCCCCGTTCGCATGACCCCACTTGCGGGCCATGAGACCCCCACTCCAGAGCAGCGTCCGCCCCGTCTCGGCGGGAAGCCCCGGAGCCGCGCCCCGCGTCGTGTCCTGGGTGGCGTCCACGATGATGCCGTCGCGCGGCACGAACTCCGTCACCGCCGAGACGATGGAGCGAGGTGGCTTGGACGGCGCGTCGAAACTGGTCGCGCTCTCGTGCGCATAGGCCCAGAGCACCGCTCCGAGCGTCGGCCCCAGCGCGGCCACGAACAGCGGCGCGGCGATGCGCCGCGCACGAGCGTCCAGGCTCGCCCATCCGATCGCTGCCGGCGCCGAGGCGAGCAGGAACGCGAGGTTCAGGAACTTGCTCTGATTGTCCCCGCCGAGCGAGACGATGCATGCCGAGAGCGCGAGCGTGCCGAGCGCCCCGATCCAGATGCGGGCGAACGCGGCATGTGAGCGGCTCGCGAGCAGCACGCGGGCGGCGGGCGGTAGCACGACCGCGCCCGCAAGCAATGTTGAGAGCACGCTCGCCAAGCTCATTGAAAACCGCGCAGGCACGCCCCCCTCGCTGCTGCCGAGTGCCGCGAGCGCCGAGAGATACGGCGAGACGAGCACGACCGATCCGAGCAAGGCAGCGCCCGCGCCAGGTGCCACCGCCTTCACCGCGGGCTCAGCGAACCACGCGACACTCAGTCCGGCGGCGAGCGCCGCGATCAGCGCAAGCCCTGCGAATGGGTGCGCGAAAGTGGCGGCCGCGAGTGACACCGCCATCCATGCGAGCGAGGCGCGTGATCGGGTCTCGCACCATGCGGCGAGCGCCAGCAGCGCGGCCGCGCCGCCGGCCAGACCCCACGCGAATGGCGTCAGCACCACGAACTTGTCGAGCGGCAGCACGAGCGAGGGGTGGAGCCAGCCCGGGTCCAGCGCTCGGAGCGCATCGTCGGCGCCATGATCCAGTGATCGTGCCAGCTCCGCCGTGCCGCGCACGTATCCCGTGGCCGTGCGCACGGCGAGTGTCACCCAGGTGAACGGCGCGGCGCCAACCAACGCGAGCACCTGGGCCAGCACGCACGATCGAGGCGAGCCTCCGAGCCGCCGGGCGAGCGCTCCCACGGCGAGCATCGCGGCGATCGCGGCCCCGACGTTGCTCCACACGAGCGGCGTGTAGGCGCCGAGCCGCGGCGCGAGTGCCAGCCAGCCGGCGGCCCAGGCGTGAAGACCCCACGCGTAGCGAAGCGGGAGACCCGCGAAGTACGGATCTTCCGGCGGCAGCCCGCGCTCCGCCGCCCACACCGCGCCGGCGTGGAACGCGCCGTCGGAGCGGGCCGAGAGCGCGGGATGGAACGTGTACGCCGCGAGCAGCACTGCGCCGACGCCGAGTGCCACGCACCACACCGCGAGCGTGCTGGCCGCTTCGCGTTCGCGCGCACGCGGACGGAGCGCCTCCCATGCCGCGAGCAGCGCGAGCGCGCCCGCCACGCCCTGCGCCGCGGGCACGGGAGCGACACCCGCGATCCGCACCAGGACCAACGCCGCCCCGGAAAGCAATGGTGACGCCACCAGTGCGAACGAGGCGCGGACGTCGCTCGGCTGTCCTCCCACGAGCCGGCCCGCGAGCCACGCGCCGGGGATGATCCCTGTCGCGATGGCGAGTGCGGCGCCGACGAGCTTCGTGGGAATCGCTCCGCCCGGCGCCGCAGCCGCCGCAGCGGCGGCAAGCGCTGCCAGGAACCATGCCGCGCGCTCGCGTGCGTGGCTGCTCATCGGGCGCCTCGTGTAGAGTGCCGCGTCCGCCGCCGGCCCCGGAGAGCATCGCCATGGCACCCGCCACGAACGAGTCGCGTCTTCCGATGCTGGCGTGGGGGGCGCTCGCGTGTGCCGCTCTTGCGCTCGCGTTGGCGCACATCCGCGTCACGGTCGTGGGTCCGGACGCGGCGCGCTTCAGCTTCGACAGCGCGGAGTACGCGCTCGCCGGCCGCGCCTGGCTCGAGACCGGCCGGCTGGTCACGCCGTTCGTGCATCCC
>JAHFBX010000386.1 GCA_023249815.1 Candidatus Eiseniibacteriota bacterium | reverse complement strand
CGCCACAGTGCGTCATCGTGTGACCACAGCGTGGCCGCGCTCCACGCGCTCTCTGCACGGATCGCGGTGATCGCGCGCCATTCGCTCGGTGTCGTGGCCTCGCGCGCGGGGCCGTCGAGCGCCTTGCGCGCGAGCGTGAGCCCCTGGAGCTCGCGCACGCTCGAGAGCAGCTCGGCGAGGCAGACCGCTGCGGCCGCAACGATCGGAACCAGCGCGCGCGCGCTCCGATCCCCTGGTGCTGCATTGCCGCGCCGCTCCTCGAGCGCAGCAGGGAGCGCGGTGAGCACCACGAACAGCGCGGCGCCCGCCAGGCCGACCACGTTCGCGGTACCCGCAACGCACAACGCGACGAGCGAGCCGCCGATGGCCGCGAGCGTGAGGCGCGACGATGCGAGATCGCGCCACGCGCGCAGCCACGCCGCGAGCGCCGCGATGCCCCATGCCACGCCCGCGAACACGCCCGCCATGCCGAGCGTGGCGACGATCTGCATCGGCACGGAGTGCGCGTGCACCGGCGACCCGATCCACTCGTTCCGCCACAGCGTCGTCTCCTGCACGCGCGGGAACGCGAGCCCGAACGCGTCAGGGCCGACGCCCAACCATGGGCGCTCGCTCCAGAGCTGCATCGCGGCGCGGGCGATCAACCGGCGCGTGGCGAGCGAGTGCCCGTCCACACGTTCGGCGAGTCGCGCCACGATCGGACCCGACGCACGAGCCACGCCGAAGAGCAGCGCGGGAGTGAGGCTCAGCGCCGCCGTCCACGCGGCCCGCTGGAGCGTGGCGCCGGCCAGTCCCGCGCCGACGAGACTCGCGGTCGCCGCGAGCGCCGCCGCGAGCCACGCGCCCCGTGACAGCGTCATCACAAGGGAGGCGGCGATGAGCGCGGCGGCGGGCACGAGCCATGCGGCGTCGCCCCGGCCGCTCGCCAGGCGCACGAGCGCGATCGGCAGTGCTGCCGCCAGGACCGCGCCGAGCAGGATGGGATTGCCGAGCGGGCCCGCAGGACGCAGCGCGATTCCGCCCTGCGTCGCGTAGGTGTGCACGCCCTGCCAGTGGATGGGGTCCAGCCCTGCGAGCTGGAGCTGCGCGTAGCCCGCCGCCACGACACCGCCGCCGAGCACCACGGTGAGCGTGTCGCGCACATGCGCTTCCCCACGGTGCGCGTGGCCCGCCGCGAGGTGCAGCCCGGCGAGCGCCAGCGCCGTGAGCAGGCCCTCGCGCTGGCTCAACTCGCCCAGCCACGACACGCTGGGCGAGAGCGAGAACAGCGTGGCGAGCGCGGTCACCAGCACCCAAGCCGCCACGGCGAACGTGAGAGCGTGCGGCCTCGCCACACGACCGGCCCAGGCTTCGCCCACGAACCATGCAAGCAGCGATAGGCCGCTGACGCGAAGCAGGATCGCCTTGAAGGCGTTGAATGGCTCGAGGAGCCCCGGCGCGAATCCGAGGATGGCGGCCGCGAGTGCGACGCGGATCGTGATGCGGGCGATGCGCTCTATCGGACGAGCACCAAGCGCTCCACCGAGAGTTCACCCGCCGAGTCGCGCGCGTGCACGAAGTACACGCCCGAGGGGGCCGGACGGCCGTCGCGCCCCGTCGTCGCCCACGACCAGGTACCCGCCGCGCCGCCTTCACCACGGCCCACGCGCCGGCCACGCGCGTCGAACACCTCGAGTCGCACTGGGCCCACGGCGCCCGACCACTCCACTCGCAGCGGACCGCGCGTCGGATTCGGCGAGACGCTCAAGCGGAACGGTGTCGCCACTCGCGGCGGCGAGACGCCGACCGGAGCGGTCGGCCGGCCGATGAGCTTGAACGACAGCGCCTGGTTGCTCGCGAGCGACCACTCGGTCGCGCCGAGTGCGCGCGTGTGGAAAGCGCCGATACCCGTCGTGAAGTCGCCGCTCTCCGAGCCCGTGAGCGCGCGCGCGAGGAACTAGTAGGCGGTGGCGTCGCGCAGGTACAGCCAGTAGTCGTGGCCGGGATAGAGAATGACCCGATGGTCGAACGTGAGGTTCGCTGCCCAGCGCGGAGCTGGCTCGTAGTAGAACGCGTAAGGCGTCTCGAACAGGGCCTCGCTCAGCGAGGACGGCATGTTCGTGGGCGGGTCACCCAGATACGTGGCGTCGATGATCGCCAGCGTCGCGGACGTAAGCACGGGCATCTCCTCGCCGATCGCAGG
>JAHFBX010000385.1 GCA_023249815.1 Candidatus Eiseniibacteriota bacterium | reverse complement strand
TCGGCTACGACGACGCGGCGTACGGGTTCGACTGTCACACCTGCGCGGTGACCACGACCATCGACCAGCAGTCGCCGGACATCGCGATGGGCGTGAACACCGGCGGCGCCGGTGACCAGGGGCTCATGTTCGGCTACGCGTGCAGCGAGACGCCCGAACTCATGCCGCTGCCGATCATGCTCGCGCACAAGCTCGCGATGCGCCTGTCGAAGGCGCGGAAGCGCGGGGTCGTGGACTACCTGCGCCCCGACGGCAAGACGCAGGTGACCGTGGAATACGAGGGCGGCAAGCCCTCGCGCATCGACACCGTGGTGCTGAGCACGCAGCACGCCGACGCCGTGAGCCAGAAGCGTATCAAGGCCGACATGGTGAAGCACGTCATCATGCCGCTGCTCCCGAAGCGGCTGTTGAAGGGCAAGCCCGTGAAGGTGCACGTGAACCCGACCGGCAACTTCGTCATCGGCGGACCTATGGGCGACTGCGGGCTCACCGGGCGCAAGATCATCGTGGACACCTACGGCGGCATGGGACGCCACGGCGGCGGCGCGTTCTCGGGCAAGGACCCGAGCAAGGTGGATCGCTCGGCGTGCTACGCGGCGCGCTGGGTGGCCAAGAACCTCGTCGCGGCGGGACTCTGCGACCGCTGCGAGGTGCAGGTGGCGTACGCCATCGGCGTGGCCGAGCCCGTGAGCGTCATGGTGGATACGTTCGGCACCGGCAAGGTGAGTGACGACCGACTGACGTCGCTCGTACGCAAGCACTTCGACCTGAAGCCACGCGCCATCATCGACACGCTCAAGCTGCGCCGGCCGATCTACCAGAAGACCGCGGCCTACGGCCACTTCGGACGCAGCGACTTCGCATGGGAGAAGACCGACCGCGCGAAGCTGCTGGCGAGAAGCGTCTGAGCGGGCTCGTTCGCGCTCCCGTGAGCGAGGGGCGTCGCGCGAGCGGCGCCCTTGGCATCTGAAAGGGACACCCCGTGCGCATCCTGGTGCTGGGTGGTGGCCGCTTCCTCGGCCGGGCGTTCGTGGACGTCGCGCGTACGCGCGGCCACGAGCTGACGCTGTTCAATCGCGGCCGCACGAACCCGGAGCTCCACCCGGGCGTGGAGCGCATCCTGGGCGACCGGGACGGCGGACTCGGCGCGCTGGCCGGGCGCGAATGGGACGCGGTCATGGACCCCTCGGGGTTCTTCACGCGAGTGGTCGGGGCGTCCGCCCGCGCGCTGGCAGCGGCGGCGGGAAGCTACCTGTTCGTCTCCAGCATCTCGGTCTACGCCGAGCCGCTCGCTCGCGGCATGGACGAATCGGCGCCGGTGGCGAAACTCGCGGACCCCGCGGTCGAGGAGATCACCGGCGAGACCTATGGCGGGCTGAAGGGGCTGTGCGAGGAACGCGTGCGCGAGGCGTTCGGGAACCGCACGCTGATCGTTCGCCCCGGGCTCATCGTGGGCCCGCACGACACCACGGATCGGTTCCCGTACTGGCCGCGCCGGCTCGCGCGGGGTGGCGAGGTGCTGGCGCCGGGCTCGCCGGACGCGCCGACCCAGTACATCGATGCGCGTGACCTCGCCGCGTGGATGCTCACGCTCCTCGAACGTGGCGTCACCGGCACGTTCCACGCGACCGGGCCGGCGGAGCCGATCACGCTGGGGGAGACGCTCGAACGGATCGCCAGGGCCGTGGGAGGGAGCGCGAGGCTCGTGTGGGTGAGCGAGGAATTCCTCAAGTCGCAGAACGTCCAGCCGTGGTTCGAGATGCCGCTGTGGCTTCACACCGCCGACCAGGCGCTCGACACGCTCAATCTCGCCCGTGCGCTCGCCCAAGGGCTCCGGCTCCGGCCGCTCGAGGAGACCGCGTGCGACACGCTGGCCTGGGAGCGCGGCCTGACCTCCGACACGCGTCCGCCGTCGCCGGCGCTCAAGCCTGAGCGCGAGGCGGAGCTGCTGGCGGTGTGGCGAACAACCTCCCGCGAGGCCGGCCGAGTTCCCGTGAAGCGTTGAGCGGCTCAGGACATCGCGGTCATGCGATGCGGCTGCGCGCATTCGGGAATCGACACTTACCAATGAACGCCGCGGCAGTCCGGACCCGCGTCTCGAGCGATGTCTCGGGGTTCGAGGCACAGTGCTCCGCCGCGCGGCGCGCCTCGTCGGCGCGGAAGCCGAGTGCACGGAGCCAGGG
>JAHFBX010000172.1 GCA_023249815.1 Candidatus Eiseniibacteriota bacterium | reverse complement strand
CCGGCGCAAGCTGCCGCCGCGGCGCGCGCACCTTCCGGGCCGCTGAAATCCACGACCACGTCCCCGGCGCGCGCCACGGCGGCCACGTCCTCGCTCCATGGATCGGCGCTTCCGGCGCCCGACTTCACCGGCACTCCCGTCCCCGGTGCCACCCCTGCTCCCGCCCCGCCACCATCCCCTACCCCGCTCCCCGCGGGGAAGTTCTCGCGCCGGTCCACGTGCGCGACGATGCGCAGGTCTGTGGCGCCGGCCGCGGCGGCTTGGACGGCCCGGCCCATGCGCCCCGCGGCCCCCACCAGCACCACCCGGATCATGCGCGTGCTCCCGCCCCGGCGAGCGACAGTCCCACGGCCTTCGCGGCCTCGAGCACGGCCTGCTCGGTGGCGGGCTCGATGGGCACCAGCGGCAGCCGCAGCTCGTGGGTGATCAGACCCATCTCGGCGAGCAGGTACTTGATCGGGCCGGGGTTCGACTCTAGGAACGCCGCCCGGAACAGCGGCATCAGGAGCTGGTGCGCGGCGAGCGCCTCGGCGGGCTTGCCGGCGCGGGACAGGTCCGAGAGCGTTCGCATCTGGCGAGGTGCGGCCTGACCCACCACCGACACGATGCCCTCGCCGCCGACGGCGGCACAGGCGAGTGTCAGCGAGTCGTCGCCGGACAACAGCGTCAACCGGGTGCGCGTCTTCACCTGCGCCATCTGGTCCAGGTTCCCCGACGCCTCCTTCACCGCCTTCACGTTCGGCAGGTCGTGCACCATGGCGAGCACGTCGGGCGTGGTGTTCGTGCCGGTGCGGCCCGGCACGTTGTAGAGGATGAGCGGCAGCGAGGTGGAGCGCGCCACCGCCGCGAAGTGCGCCGCCTGCCCCTTGGGTGTCGGCTTGTTGTAGAACGGCGTCACGACCATGGCGCCGTCGAGGCGCAGCTCCTCGGCCATGCGCGTCAGCGTGATCGAGTCCGCCGTGGAGTTCGTGCCCGTTCCCGCCACGACCCAGGCGCGGCCCTTCGCGCGCTCGCGCACGAACGCCCACAGCGTCCGGCGTTCCTCCACGGTGCAGGTCGCGGCCTCGCCGGTGGAGCCCGACACCACCAGGCCCTGCACCCCGCCCGTGATCATGTGCTCGACCAAACGCTCCACCGCATCGCGGTCCACCGCTCCCGAACGGAACGGCGTCACCATCGCGACCGAGAGACCCTCGAACATGACTCCCTCCTCGTCGTGGCGGCTCGCGCGCGCCGGTTCAGGTCTGCTGCCACTCTCCGGTGAAGACACTCACGGCGGGGCCCACGAGCGTGGCCTCGCGTTCACTCGCCCCGCGGCCGAAGTTGACGACCAGGTTCTCGCCGCCCGCGGTCGCGATCGTCACCGGCGCGCTCGCCCCCTCCACGACCGCCCACAGCGCGCTCGCCATGGCACCGCTGCCGCAAGCCAGCGTCTCGCCCTCGACGCCGCGCTCCCACGTGCGCATGGCGACGCGGCCGTCGGGCTGGCGCGCGACGAAGTCCACGTTCGCGCCCTCGGGGCCCAGCCGCGCGTGCGCGCGAAGCGGGGGCGCCCATTCCGCGAGCGGCACCTCCGAGACGCGCGGCACCGGGATCACCAGGTGCGGAACGCCGGCCACGACGCGGCGCCCGGTGAACGTGCGGCCCGCCGCCTCCAGCGTCATGGGCTCGCCGTCCGAGACAGCGCCGAACCACAGCGCGATGCGGCCGTCCTCCGTGGCACGCGCGCGCTTCGCGCCCGCGTCGGTGCGGAACCTCACCTCGCCGCCCTTCCCGAGGCCGCGCTCGAGCGCGAAGCGGGCGATGCAGCGCGCGCCGTTGCCGCAGAACTCGGCGACGCCGCCATCGGCGTTGTGGTAGCGCATCGCGAAGTCGAACTCCGGATCGCGCTCGAGCAGCAACACACCGTCGGCGCCGATGCCACGGCGACGGTCACACCACGACTTGAACAGCTCGCGCCGCGCGGCGGGCAGGAACGGCTCGCGATGGTCCACGACCACGAAGTCGTTGCCCGCGCCGTGCATCTTGGTGAACGCCAGCTTCATGAACGCCTCACGGTGACGGCTCGGCCGGCTTCGGCCGGACCAGCACGAACGTGGGCAGCTCCTGCGACTCGCCCGGCGACACCACGACGCGCCGCTCCTCGCTCGCCCCTTCCTCGTCACGCTTCCACACCTTGTTCCGGTCGGTGTCACGGAACGCCCGCACGCGGTAGGCCCCCGGCTCCCAGCCGAAATCGTACGCGCCCGAGGGGTCGAGATCGTAGAGCAGCCGGCGCGTGGAGTCGCTCTCGGAGATGACGATCAGCCGGAGCGTGCCGCGCGAGTCGCGCAACGAATCGAGCACGGTACCTTTGACGCGCCCCGGCGCCCGGGGATTCACGACGCGGAGCCGGACGCCGCTCGCCAGCGCCTGGCCGGCGGTGAGCGCCAGTGTCGTATCGGCGCCGGCGAGCAGGTCCTGGCCGGGCTCGAACGAATGGTTCTTGTTGAGATCCGCGAACGCCCACAGCCGATAGCGACCGGGCACGTTGAGCCCGGTGATGCGAAACGCACCGCCCTCGCTCGCGAGCCCCACGGCCTCGAAGTCGCGCGCCGTGCTGTCGGGCTCGACACCCTCGGGATAGCACCACAGGTAGGTGCCGGGTGCGGTGAACCCCGTGGCGAGCACCTCGCCCTCGATGATGCCGGGTGGGAACGTGGCGCCAGTCGTGAATGGGATGGCGCGGCCCGTGCGCAGCGGGTTCCCGTGGCGGTCGCGCGCGTCGCTGCCGACGAACAGCGTGTAGGTGTGGTCCCGGCGGAGCGAGTCGGCGAGCACGAGCGTCAGGCGCCGCCCGCTCCAGCGGCGCTGCCTCACGTCCACTCGCGGCGCCACCTCCACGCCGAGCGTCGT
This sequence comes from Candidatus Eiseniibacteriota bacterium, assembly GCA_023249815.1. Taxonomy (GTDB): domain Bacteria; phylum Eisenbacteria; class RBG-16-71-46; order RBG-16-71-46; family RBG-16-71-46; genus JAIOPA01. The sequence goes on along the minus strand of JAHFBX010000172.1, from coordinate 3,600 downwards.
GGAGCGAGGGTCCATGCCCTCGCTGAACTCCACCGAGAGCCGCGCGTCGCGCGGCACCGACGTGGCGCCCGAGTCCGGGTCGGCCGCGATCACGAGCGGCGGGTCTAGGTCCGGAGGTCCGCCCGAGGGCGGTTGCTTCCTCGCGCAGCCCGAGGCGGCCAGCGCGAACAGCGCGACGGCCAGCACCAGGCGTCGGGCCGGCCGGCGCGGCTCAGGCACGCGGGTGGGCCTGCGCATAGGCCTTCTGGAGCCGCGTGCGCGAGACGTGCGTGTACACCTGCGTGCTCGCGAGCGAAGCATGGCCGAGCAACTCTTGAATCGCGCGCAGGTCGGCGCCGGCATCGAGCAGGTGGGTCGCGAACGAATGGCGGAGCGCGTGCGGCGTCACGCCGAGCCCGCCCGCCACCTGCGCCAGCCGGCGGCGGACGACACGCTGCACGGTGCGCGGCGACAGCGCCGCCGAAGCGCCTGCGCGAGCGCGGCCCCGAAACAGTGGCTCGTCGCGCGGACCGCTCGTGCGACCGTCCTGCTCGAGGTAGCGGTCGAGCGCCGCGAGCGCGCGCGCACCCACGGGCGTCACGCGCTCCTTGCGGCCCTTGCCGCGCACGCGCAGCAGCCTCGCTCCGCGATCCAGGTCGCCGCGATGCAGGCCGACCAGCTCGGAGAGCCGGAGCCCCGCGGAGTACGTGATCTCGAGCAACGCCAGGTCGCGCGCGGCGTCCCGGTCGCCCGTGGCAGCGAGCCGGTCGAGCGCGCCACCCAGGTCCAAGCGCGGCAGCGTGCGCGGCAGCCGACGCGGCAGGCGCGGGAACGACAGCGCGCGAGCCGGATCGCTCGGCAGGAGGCCGCGCCGGACCAGGAAGCGCCCGAAGCTCCGCCACGCGGCGAGCGCGCGTGCGCTGCTGGCTGCGGCGTGACCCAGCCGAAACTGCTCTCGCATGGCGCGTTCGAGCAGCGCCTGGTCCCACGCGGCCGCGACGAGCGGCTTCCCCGGGCCCGCGGCCAGGTCCATCACCCGCGTCAGGTCGCGGCGATAGGCGGCGAGGGTGTGCGGCGAGGCGCGTCGCGTCGCCTTGAGCTCGGAGAGGAAACTCTCGAGCGCGTCACGCACTGGCGGGCTCGGCGGCCACCTTGGTCCGGCACTTCGGGCACACGAGCGACATGCCGGACTTGTAGGTCTTCTCCACCATCAGCGGGGAGTCGCCGTTCGGACACGCCTTCGCGACAGGCTTGTCCCACAGCGCGAAATCGCACTCCGGCCAGCGGGTGCACGAGTAGAAGATCTTGCCGCGGCGGCTGCGCTTCTCCGCGAGCTCGCCCTGGCCGCACTGCGGGCACGGTACGCCGAGCGTGAACGGCTTGGTGAACTTGCACTCCGGCCGGCGCTCGCAATGGATGTAGCGGCCGTAGGGGCCCTGCCGCGCCACGAGCCCGGCGCCGCACAGCTCGCACTTGCCCTCGACCGGCACCGGCAGCTCGGCCTGGTCCAGCGGCTGCGTGTGCTTGCACTCGGGGTAGCCCGGGCACGCGAGGAACGCTCCGTTCCTGCCGTATTTCTTGACGAGCTTGTGCTTGCCGCAGGCGGGGCAGGTGATGTCGGTCTTCTCGAGCAGGCTCTTCTTGATCGCGCTCGTCTTGCCCTTCAGGTCCTCGAGGTCCTTGTGGAGCGGCGTCCACAGGTCGCGCACGACGTGATGCCACTCGCGCTTGCCCTCCTCGACCTCGTCCAGCTCCTCCTCCATGCCGGCGGTGAACTCGACGTTGAACACGTCGGGGAAATGCTCGACCAGCAGTTTCGTCACGAGCATGCCGAGATCCGTGGGCTTCAGCGACCGGCCCTCGCGCTCGACGTAGTCGCGCTTCGTGATCGTGGAGACGATGGTGGCGTACGTGCTCGGGCGGCCGATGTTCTCCTCTTCGAGCGCCTTGACGAGCGACGCGTCCGTGTAGCGGGGCGGCGGCTGCGTGAAGTGCTGCTCGGGGCGCACCGGCGCCGCGGGCGCCTCGCCCGCGGCGGTCTCGCGTGACGGCCGCGTGCCCGTGTCGGGCGCGCTCGCCACGGTCAGCGCCCAGCCCTGCTCCAGCTCGGGCAGGCGGCCCTCCTCGGCGTCGTCGTCCTCGTCGCGGCCGTACACCTTCAACCAGCCCGGGAAGCGCAGCACGCTCCCCGACGCGCGCAGGCCCAGCCGTCCGGCCTCGATGTCCACCGACGTCTGGTCGAACTCGGCGGGCGTGGCCTGCGAGGCCACCGCGCGCTTCCAGATCAGGTCGTAGAGCTTGAACTGCTCTTCGCTGAGAAATGGTCTCACGGACGCTGGCGTGCGCTCGATGGACGTGGGCCGAATGGCCTCGTGCGCTTCCTGCGCGCCCTTCTTGCTGCGGTACAGGTTCGGCTGCTCGGGGACGTAGGCGTCGCCGAACTCCCGCGCGAGCCAGCCGCGGATCTCGGCCAGCGCGTCGTTCGAGAGCCGAGGCGCGTCCGTACGCATGTAGGTGATGAGACCGACGCTGCCTTGTCCCCTGATCTCCATGCCTTCGTAGAGCTTCTGGGCCACCTGCATCGTGCGCTGGCTGGTGAAGCCGTGGCGATTGCTCGCCGCCTGCTGCAGCGTGCTGGTGATGAACGGCGGAACGGCGCCCTTCCGCTTGGGCTTCGTGTCGATGCTCACAATGCGGGCCGCGGCCTCGCGCAGCTCGTCCGCCAGCGCCGCGGCGCGCTCGCCGGCGGCGTCGCCGCGGAGCTGGCCGTTCTCGAGCTTCTCCTCGCCCACGCGCACGAGCCGCGCGGTGAAGCGCTCGCCGCCCGGCGTGAAGTAGTCCACTTCGAGCGTCCAGTACTCCTCCGGGACGAACGCGCGGATCACCGACTCACGATCGCAGATCAATCGCAACGCCACGCTCTGCACGCGGCCAGCCGAGAGCCCGTACTTGACCGTGCTCCACACGAACGGGCTCACCTTGTAGCCCACCAACCGGTCGAGCACGCGCCGCGCCTGTTGCGCGTTGACGAGGTTCATGTCGAGGTCGCGCGGGTGGCGCAGCGCCTCGGTGACGGCGCGCTGCGTGATCTCGTTGAACGTGAGCCGCCGAACCGGGCGCTTGATGCCCTTCAGCTGGCTGGCGAGGTGCCAGGCGATGGCCTCGCCTTCGCGGTCGGGGTCGGGCGCCAGGTAGACGAGGTTCGCGCTGCGTGCGGCCACGCGGATCTTGGCGAGCGCCGCGTTCTTGCCGCGGATGGGCACGTACTCGGGCTCGAAGTCGTTGTCGATGTCCACGCCGAGCTGGCTCTTCGGCAGGTCCATGACGTGCCCGTTCGAAGCGAGCACCATGAAGTCCTTGCCGAGGAACTTGGTGAGCGTCTTGGACTTGGTCGGCGACTCCACCACGACCAGGTTCTTGCCCGAGGCTTTCTCGCCGAGGCTCGCCTCGAGCTCGGCCTCGTTCACCTCGGGCTCGGGCTTCTCGGCTTCCGCACGCCGGGCGCGGCCACGGGCACGCGCGACCGGCCTGCCGTCGGCGCCGGGGCCCGCCGCCGAGGCGGCGCGACGACGCGCCGGAGCTTCGACGCCGCCCGCGCCCTTCGCGCCGCCGCTCACGGCG
>JAHFBX010000013.1 GCA_023249815.1 Candidatus Eiseniibacteriota bacterium | reverse complement strand
GTGCTGGCAGACTGTTCGAGCTGGCGCGGGTCCGAACGCAACTCTCGTCGAGTGAGATCGAAGCGTGGGCCGAGCGACTCCACAAGACCATGCCCGGCGCGGCGGCTGGTTCGCCCTAGCGCAGGCCCAGGGTGAGCGCAGCGAGCGCAGCGCAGCCCGCGCGGCGACCAGCGCGGCCTCGTTCGACTGGTAGGGTCCGCCTCGCCCCCATACGTCTGCTACGATAGTGCACATGCTGATGCGCCTCTCGCTCGTGCTCCTGCTCGTCGCCTCAATCGCGACACCCGCCGTCGCCAAGAAGCAGTCTCGCGCCGCCAAGGCGAGCGCGACGGCTTCCGCGTGGCACCCGGTCGTGCCGTTCATCGAGGACGACTTCGGTCGCGCGCTGGCGCTCGCGAAGGAGCGAAAGCTGCCGGTGTTCATCGAGGGCTGGGCGCCCTGGTGACACACGTGCCGGTCGATGAGGGCCTACATCTACACGGATAAGGCTCTCACGCGGCACGCCGGACGGTTCGTCTGGCTCAGTCTCGACTTCGAGAAAACGCAGAACGCGGCCGCGCGCAAGCAACTCGGCATCAGTGCGTTCCCCACGCTCTACGTGGTGGACCCCGCCGACGGACACGTCGCCATCCGCTGGCTGGGCGGCGCGTCGCTGGCGCAGCTCGAGCGGCTGTTCGACGACGGCGAGCTGGCGGTGATGGGTGGCGCCAAGGGTCCGGCGCTCGAGGCGCTGATCGCCGCGGACCGGGCGTACGGCGCGGAGAAGTTTGCGGATGCGTGCACGGAGTACGTGCGCGCGCTGGCACTCGCTCCCGAGGACTGGCCCGCGTACAGCCGCACCGTCGAGTCGCTGCTGTTCGCGTACAGCCAGGCGGATTCGAACGAGGCGACGCTGCGGTTGGCCGAGCGGGTCTGGCCGCGGCTCAAGGGCTCGATCTCGGGCGCGAACGTGGCAAGCTCCGCGCTGAGCGCCGCCGTCGAGTTGCCCGGGTCGTACCCAGGACGCCGCGAGACGCTCGAGCGCTACGAAGCGGAGTGTCGTGAGGTGCTCGCCGATCCGTCGCTGCCGCTCGTCGGCGACGACCGTTCGGGGATCTACTTTGCACTCGAGGACGCGCGCGAGGCGGCGAACGACTCGCTCGGCCTGCGCGCCGTCCGCGAGGAGCACGTCGCGATGCTCGAACGCGAGGCCGCGGCCGCCAAGAGCGCGGAGCAACGCGCCGTCTACGACTCGCACCGGCTGTCGCTCTACATCGAGCTGGGACGCCCCGGGGCGGCGGTGCCCATGCTCGAGCAGTCGCGCCGCGACTTCCCCGACGACTACAACCCGCCGCAGCGCCTGGCCACGGCGTACAAGGCGATGAAGCAGTGGCCCGAGGCGATGGCGGCGTCCACGGCGGCGATGCAACATGCCTACGGCCCTCGCCAGTTCCTCGTGTTCAACACGCGCGCCGATATCCAGCTCGGCATGGCGGACTCCACCGCCGCGCGCGTCACGCTGCTCACCGCGCTGACGGTGGCGGAGAGGATGCCCGAGGGCCTGAAGAGCGCGGGCACGATCCGCCAGCTTCGCGGGCGGCTGGACAAGCTGGGCGTGCGGTTGCCGGAGCCCGCGGCCCCGCCGGCGACGCACTAGCGAGTCGAGGCCCGGGACCACGTCCTCGGGCTGCGCCGTCAAAGCCCGGTCGCGATCACCTCACGACCAGCCTGCGCGTCTCGACGGCGCCCTCCGCCCTGAGCACGTAGTAGTACGGACCGGGTGCGAGACGCGCGGTGGCGACCGGGACGACGTGACGTCCCCGCTCGCGCGGACCGTTCACCAGGACGGCGACTTCGCGGCCGGCGATGTCGTAGAGCCGCAGCGAGACGTGGGTTGTGCGCGGCAGCTCGAACATGATGCTCGCCGGGCCATGCGCGGGATTCGGGTAGCTCTGGCCGAGGAGGACTCGGTCCGAGCCGCCGCCGGGATCCTCACCGACCGGGGTGGCGGGCCTGAACTGCGCCGTGAACACGCCGCGACCGTGCGTCGCGACCGCGAGCGTGTTGTCCGAGGCGCGGAAGTCCATGTGGGCGATGAGAACATTCCCGATGATGTCGCCCGCCTCCTGGACCCAGACGGTCGAGCCGCCGGCCAGCGCGGTGGTCGACAGCACACCGATGCTGGACCCGAGGAACACCTGCAGCTCGCCATCGAGGTAGAACAGGCTCGCCCAGCGGATCGAGGGCCCGGAGGCGCCCGCGAGGTTCCCCTCCACATCGCTCCAGCTCCCTCCGCCGTCGCTCGTGTACCAGAGACTCGGGAAGTTGTAGTTCCCGAACGCGACGAGTGCGCGGTTCGAGTTCGTGGGGTCCACGGCGATGCAGCGCACGAACCCGCCGATCGCGGTGCCGCCGTTCAGCCCCGGCGGCGTGATGGTCGTCACCGTGGGCGTATTGGTGTTCGCGTTCGCCGCCTTCATCACGACCCCATCCACGGTTCCGTAGTAGAGCACGTTGGGACTGTTCGACGTCGACATCCCGAGCGCGCTGATCCGGCGCACGTACCCCACCCCCGCACCGACGTTCGTGGTCGGAAGCGACACCCAACCCAAGGTGGTGTCCGCGATCGGGACGTTGTCGTTCCGCCAAACCATGCTGGTCGAACCCGACGTTCCCGCCGCGTAGTAGAGCAGCGCCGAGTTGTTCGGATCGAGGAGGATCGGGTTCACGAACAACTGATTGAGCGCGCCCTTCGGGGTGAACGTGACCAGGTTCGAGCCATTCCAGGTCTGCCGCTGGATGGGGCCGTTCTGATACTGCGTGTAGAGGCGATCGCCCGCCGCCGGCGACACCTCGACGATCGTACCGTCACCGCCATAGGCCATGATCCAGTCGGACGCGCCGGGCGCTGTGCCGAGCTGGGAGCCGTTGTCCTGCGCTCCCGCCAGGATGATGTTGCTGCCGGCGTCGGGAGCGATCGCGACGGAGTAGAACTGGGTCACGTTGTAGTGGTGGTTGAGGCTCGTCCACACCATATCGGGGAGCGTGATGTCCGCGGCCCTCGAGACGCCGCCGTCGCCGGCGGAGTAGTAGACCTTCGAGTTCGTGGGACTGAACGCGGCGGCATGCAGGTCGGGGTGATGGTTCAGGCCCGGGAAGAACGGATAGCCGCCGATCAACGTGGTCGCGTCGCGGGTCGCGAAGCCGTTCGTCGAGCGATAGAGGTCGGTGCCGCCGATGATGACGAAGTCCTCGTCATCCGGCTTGACGTGCACGATCTGGTCGTACCCAGTCTGGGTGAAGATGTCGAGTGGCAGGTTGTCCGTGCGGTTCTCCCACGTCCCCCCCGCCCCAGAGCCGTCGCCCGAGACGTACGTGTACTTCCAGAACTGGTGGCCCCCGATGGACGGCGCGTTGACGCCCTGGGCGAAGAAGTAGACGACCTGCGGATGGGACGGCACGAGTCCGATGACGATGCGATTCGCGATCGTCGGAAACGAACCGGGCTGGATGCGCGTCCAGGCGGCACCGTTCGTCGAGCGCCACACGTCGATCAGCGCGCCGGTCCGCGTGATCGCGTACATCGTGCCACCCGCCGTGATCGCCACGTCGGTGAAGCCGGAATCCGAAAGCAGCACCGAGGTCCACGAACCGCCGCCATCGGTGGAGCGATACACGCCCTTGTAGGTGGCAGCGAGCACCTCGTCCTGGCCTGCGTTCGCGGGATTGGTCGCGACGCTGACCACGTAGTCGAACGGATCCGTCGTCTGCGGCGTGCCGGAGGACGTTGCGGGCAGCAGCGTCCAGCTGAGGCCCCCGTTCGAGGACTTGAAGATGCCGTCGCCGAGATAGAGCGAGCCCCATCGCGTCGCGTTCGTCGTCGAACCGCGCAGCTCTCCCGAGCCGACGTACCACGTGCTTCGTTTGCCGGGTCGCGTGTCCTGCGCGATGCAGGTGACGCCGTGGATCTGTCCGGGGCTCGTACGCAACGACCACGACACGCCGTCGTTCGTCGACCGCCAGATCCCGCCGGCCACGCTGCCGGCAAGCAGCGTCGTCGAGTTCCCGACGTCGATCGCAAACGCTCTCGTGCGCCCGCCGACGTTGTTCGGACCACGCTCGGCCCAGTCCCGCACCGGCGCGAGCGTCGACGGATCCGGGCCGCCTCGGAACGCCCGCGGGTTCCGGGCGGGCAGCGCGCTCGCGAACAGCGCCTCGCGGCGGCGGATGTCGCGCGGGATCGCGTCGGCTCGCGGGTCGCGCAGCATCATGAAATCCATCTCGGCCTGCGCGTCGGGATCGTCCTCCAGGCCGAGCGCCAGCGGCGGAAGTCGCCGCGGGTCCGTGGCGTGCATTCGCGCATCGTGGCGAGGCTCGGGCGTGGGCGGAACCATCGCCACGAGACCGAGGACGATGGCCATCGCGAGGCGCACGCCGGACTGATTCATCACGGCTCCGATCGAAGAGGGCTCCCGGCCGTCCGGGCGTGCCCCAGCGTATCAGCGCCATGACGCCCGGCCAACGACATCCTCACGCCGCGATGGCCCCCTGGGCGCGAGGCCAGGCCCGCCGCGGCGGCTAGCGGAAGTCGCGGATGAGGACGGCGTCCGTGGTGTTCGAGCCCGCGCTGAGGGCGATGCGGCGATTGTCGCTCATCCAGGCGAACTGGAAGATCCGCCCCGGCCCGAACTGCGTCACCTGCACGGGGTGGCTGCCATCGGCGTCCGTGACCCACAGGTTCGCCTTCTGTCCGTCATCCACGCGCAACGCCAGCCGCCGGCCGTCCGGTGACCAGGCATGTTCGGTGATGCGACCCTCGGTGAAGTGCGTCACGGCGACCGGCGTGCCGCCTGCCAGCGACATCCGATAGACATTCCACGATGGGTTGTCGCGCATCCGGAAGGTCACGGAGTTGCCGTCCGGAGCCCACTTGGGACCCGTCGCCGGCGTGGGCAGCCGGAACTTCGCGGTGGGCGGTCCACCGGAGAGCGGATAGACGCTCCACTCGGCGACGTTCAGGCCGCGCGCGTCCTTGACCGGGGCCGCGATCAGGACACGCTGCCCGTCGGGCGAGAACCCGAGCCGCCCGAACGAGTCTGTGCGCTCCAGCACCACCTTGCCGTCCAGCGATGAGATGACGCTTCGCTTGCGCGGTAGGGTCAGCCAGTCCACGAGTAGGTTCCGGCCGTCCGGTGAGATGGCGCCAACCTGCTCGCCATCGCCCGATGTCAGTGCATGCGCGTTCCCGCCGTCGGCGGCCATGCTCCAGACGTGTACCCCTTGATCATCCAGGTGTGCGAACGCGATGACGCCGCCCGCCGTCTGGAGATTGAAAGCGTGGGACTCTCCCGACGTGATCGGGCGGGGCTCGCCGGTGGTCCCGGCGACCCAGATCCGCAGGAAGCGATCCTGCGGCGCATCGAACACCACGTGGGAGCTGTCCAGTGGCGCGACGTTTCCCACCGAATTCTCGGGGCTGTTCGCCGTGGTGAGCTGGCGGGCTGGCGCTCCGCTGGCGTCCGCGAGCCAGGCGTTCCCCACGGTGATCGTGCGCAGCGCCGCGATGGTCTCGTCGGCGAGCGACGACGAGACCACGGTGTAGGCATTGAAATCGTTCGTGACACGTACTGTGCGTCCGCCTGGATAGCTGTGGAGAAAGACCTGATCGAGGATCGTGCTGTGCAAGTCCTGGCCCGCGGAGACGAGCCCGGTCCCATTCCGGAGCCAGGCGATGTTGCGCAGAAAGGCTCGCGGCAGCTTGAGGAAGGTCTGACGCTTCCCCGTGGCCGGGTCGAACATCTCGATCGACGACTCGAGCCCGGCCGCGGGCTGGAAGATGGCGGCGGCGATGCGCTTCCCGTCGGGTGACCAGGCTGGGGCACCCTCGAACACCTCAGCTGCGCCAAGCGTTGCGAGCACACGTTCCTTCCGCGAGCCGAGGGTGAGCTCGATCAACCGGCCCTCGCTGCTCTCGACGATGTTTCGCCAGAACACGAGCCGATCGCCACTCGGCGCGAAACTCACGGGCGAATCCACGTCGAACGCGATCTCTTGCGGAGTGCCGCCGAGTGAGGGCACCTGGAACAGCGACAGGTAGTTCTGAACGTCCGGCTTGAACGCCGTGTAGTAGAGGTAGTTCCCGTCCGGTGAGAATGCGGGGTTGCGGATCTGAGCGTCCGCGGCCGGCAGTACCTCGACGTCGCTGCCGGTGGCGACCTGGCGCACGCGCAGGCTCATGCGGCCGGCCCGTCCGGCGAGGTAGGCGAGGAAGCGACCGTCCGGCGACAGGGTGCAGTCGGTGACGTCGCCGCGGTTGGTCTGCGTCGACATGCGCATGTCCTGGAATGGCTGGCGTGTGGCCTGGCCGCGCCGTAGGCCGAACCAGCCGAGCACGGCGATCAATACCAGCGCGAGCCCTCCCCCGATCCACAGCGCCGGCGAGGACGAGCGGCGCGCCGCAGCCGCGGGGGCACCCGAAGAGATGCTTCCAGAGCTGCCCGAGGCCGAGAGCGATTCGTACTCGTCCACGATCTCGCGCAACTCGATCGCCAGGTCCTTCATGGACTGGAGCCGCTGCTCGGGACTCTTCGCGAGGCAGCGACGGATCAGCCGCCGCAGCTCCCCGGGCGCGCTCGCATTCAGCTCTTCCACGGGCGCCGGCTTGTCGTGGAGGATGCGGTGCATCGTCTCGACGCCCGTCTCCGCAGCGAACGGACGCTGCCGCGTCGTCGCCTCGTACAGGATGCAGCCGAAAGAAAAGATGTCGCTCCGGTGATCCACCGCCTTGCCCTGCACCTGCTCCGGCGCCATGTAGCCGGCGGTGCCGAGCACCATGCCTTCAGCGGTGGCGTCCGCCACCCGCGTCGGCGCGTTCGTCGCCTCGAGCCCCGGGTCGCGCCGCTCGGTGAGCTTGGCGAGCCCGAAGTCCAGCACCTTGGCGAAGCCATCCGCTGAGACCATGATGTTCCCGGGCTTCAAGTCGCGATGCACGATCCCCGCGGAGTGCGCCTTCGCCAGCCCGTCCGCCGCCTGTGCCAGGTAACCAAGCAACGTGCGCAGGTCGGTGCGATCCTCGTGGATCAGCGTGGAGAGCGTCTTGCCGCTCACCAGCTCCATCGAGATGAAGTGCACCGAGTCCGAGTCGGGTTCGCCCGCCGCACGAACGGCGTCCTGGCCGATCTCGTAGATGGTCACGATGTTCGGGTGCGAGAGCGACGACGCGGATTTCGCCTCGAGCACGAAGCGCCGCACGCGCTCCTCGCTGCGCACCAGGTCCGGCGGCAGGATCTTGAGCGCCACGTTGCGCTCGAGCTTCCGATCCTGCGCCAGGTACACCTCGCCCATGCCGCCCGCGCCGAGCGGTCCGACGATGCGGTAATGCGAGATCTCGTCCTGCGGGCGGAGCGTTCTCGGGGTCGGCGCGGCCAGGAGTGCCTCCAGCGTGGGCAAAGGGTCGCGGCATCGTAGCTTGCGGCGGGCGGGAAGCCAATGGGCTTGCGCGCCCGGGGCGTGACTGGCGGCGGGGGCGCCCCGCTACGCGGGTCGCGCCTCGAAGATGCTCCGCGCGGTGCCGGTCGGGATGACGCGCGCCAGCTCGAAACCCGAAGCATGGAACAGACTTCGATACTCGGGTTCCGACCGCCCGGTGCCACCACCGATCACGAGCATCTGGAGATCCATGAACGCCGACTGAGGCGCGGGCTTCTCGGGCTCGAGCAGACGTTCGAGCACCAGGAGCCGGCCGTCGGCGGCCACGGCACGCCGGCAGTTCCTGAGGATCGCGGTGCACTTCTCGTCGTTCCAGTCGCTCAGCACGGCCGACATCACGAGGCAGTCGCCGTTGGGCACCTGCGCGAAGAAGTCGCCGCCGACGCACTCGCAGCGATCGGCCAAGCCCAGGCCCTCGATCGCCTGCTTCGCCTCCTCAATCGTGGCCGGGCGGTCGAACACGACCCCGCGAAGCGGAGGATTCGCCTTGAGGATCGCCGACATCAACGTCCCGCGGCCGCCGCCGATGTCCACGACGCGCCGGACCGCACTGAAGTCGTAGACGGAGACGACGCCCGCCGCGATGCCTTCCACCATGGCCGACATCAGCCGATTGAACCGGCGCGTCTGCTCGGAGTTCGCGTGCAGGTACTCGAACGACGACATGCCCTCGATGACCGGCACGGACGACCCGCCCGTCCGAACGCAGTGTTCGAGCCCCGCCCACCATCGCGCGAACACGTCACCCGTCAGCAGCAGCGCGTCTCGCAGCGCGTCCTGCGACCGGAGCTGCTCTCCGAGCGCGGTGAGCGCGAACGTGCCCGCAGATGGCTCGTGGACGATGTCCATGGCCTCCAGCGCGCGCAGCAGGCGGTAGCACGCCCCGGGCTCCGCACCAACAGCGCTCGCCACGGCGTCCGCGCGCTGGGCCCCGTGGCCCAGCTGATCGGCGATGCCCAACTTGACCATGACGTAGAGCGCCTGGGTCCGCTGGTAGCCATCGATCAACGCTTCAAGTGCGTTGGTCTCGGCGGGATCCGCGCGCTTTGTTCCGGGCATCGTTCACTCCTCGGGACTTTGATGAGGCTCCGGCGTTCGTGCGGCAGCAGCTCCTGTTGCCGTGTCGCGAGGCGTGCCGGGGGGCGCGTTCGGGTCTGGACCAGGCCCGGGAGCCTCATTCGACTGCCTGGCTCCGATCGCACTCCCAGTGGTGCGGGTCCCCGTCTGCTGTCCCCCTTCGCTCCGCTGCAGCATCAGGTACGTCACCGTGTCCCACGCATTGTGGATCCCGATGAACACGAGCAGCAGCGTGGCGGCGGCGATGACGAACAACCCGAGCTCCTCGCCGCGCCCGAGGACGGCGCCCGCGACGAACAGCACGGCATAGGCAACCAGCGGCAAGATGATGTGCCACACCCAGTCCTCGAGTACGGGCTGGTACAAGCGCTGCCGAAGCGTGCGACTGAGCACGAGCACGCTGTAGCCGACGCCGAGTACGCCGCACGCGGTGATCGCGACACCCGCGTACACCAACGAGCTCCAGGGCGCGCTGAGGATCGCGGAGAACAGCAGCGCGGCGCAGAAGTGCACGACGTTCGGCGTGCCGAAGGCGGAGATCGTCTCCTTGCGCCCGCTGGACGCGGAAGCCTCCGCGATGATCGTCATGACCACGAACTGCAGCCCGGTGAGCGCCCCCGCCGACGACCCGACGATGACGTAGAAGCTCTCCCACGCCCGCAATGGAGTCGCGACGGCCTCGTGCATGTCAGCTCCTCATGCGCTGCGACCTGCTTGGGACGCGCCCGGCTCGGTGGCCTTCGAGGCCTCTCGATCCAGCGTCATCTCGATCATGGTCTGCCGGAAACCCATTCCGGCGAACAGTCGGTGCGCCGAGGCGTTGCCCGGCTTGCTCCACAGGACGATCTGCGACTGGCCCCGGGAGTGTATCCAGTCGATGGCCGCGGCCAGAAGCTCCCGCCCCGTCCCCTGGCGACGCGCACGCTCGTCCACGTAGACGTCGTGCACGAAGCCGCACGGCCCGCGCAGGTCTCGCCAGCTCGTGGGCTCGATGGTGGCGAAGACGTAACCGACAACCTCCCCGGCGAGCTCCGCGACGAGCACGAGGCAGTTAGGGTTCAGGAGCTGCGAGGCAAGGAATCCGCCGTAGCCGGACTCGGGTCGCTCCGTGAGGATGAATCGGCGAGGATCGGCGGCATGGTGCTGGCGCATGAGCGAGGCGCCGTAGCGACCGAGTGCGGCGTGGTCTGCCGGCTCGGCCGGTCGGATCTTCGTCATCGGGCGCTTCTAGCCCGCACGCAGGCAGTCGTGCAGGTGGAGCACCCCCAGCGCGCGCTGCGCGCCGTCGACCACGACGAGCGCGGTGATGGGGCCCTGCGGGCGGTCCTCCATGATGCGCACGGCGGTCGCGACCAGCTCCTCGGGCCCGATCGTGCTGGGCGTGCGCGCCATCACGTCGCCGGCGGTGAGTGACCACGGGTCCGGCGTCTTCAAGAGGATGCGCTTGAAGTCGCCGTCGCTCACCACACCGGAGAGCGTGCCGTCGGCGGCCAGCACCGTGGTGACGCCGAGGCGCTTGTCCATGATCTCGAGCATCACATCGCGCAGCTTGGCATCCTCGCGCACGCTGGGCAGCGCCTCGCCGCGGTGCATCAACTCGCGCACGGGCCGCGCCGCCACACGGCCGATCAATCCGCCCGGGTGCAGGTAGCGGAAGTCCTCGGGCTTGAAGCCGCGGTGCTGCATGAGCGCCACCGCGAGGCAGTCGCCCACCACCTGTGTCAGCGTCACGCTCGTCGTGGGCGTGAGGTCCATGGGGCACGCCTCGGCGACCGGCCCGAGCACGATGCTGACCGCGCTCCGTTGGGTGAGCGGCGAGCCGCCCTGCACCACGATCGAGACGAGCGGGATGCCATGCCGCTCGAGGTAGGGCATGAGCGCCAACAGCTCCTCGGAGGCGCCGCTCTTCGACAGGAACAGCGCCACGTCTCCGCGTGCGAACAGCCCGGCGTCGCCGTGAAGCGCGTCGGCCGGGTGCAGGAACACCGCCGGCGTACCGGTGCTGGTGAGCGTCGCGGCGATCTTCTGACCGATGAGGCCGCTCTTCCCCACGCCGGACACCACGAGCTTGCCGCGGCACTCCGCGAGGGTCTCGACGGCCTTCGTGAACGAATCGCCGAGCCGGGCCTCGAGCGCCGCGACGGCGCCGGCCTCGATGCGCACCACCTCGCGCGCCAGTTCGAGCGGGTCGCGCTTCGTCGCCACGCCCCGCTTCGCCTCCGCCATGTGCGCCCTCCCGCGTTCACGGTCGCGCTCGCGCGGGCGTCCAATACGTCCGCACGGCAACGGCTCAAACGGCCTCGTAGCGCTCCAGCACCTTCTGCCAGGTTCCGTTGTGGCGCAACACGCGCTCGACCGCCTCGCGAACGGCCCCGAATCCGGCGCGTGCCTCGGTCACGGTGCGCGCGACGCGGATCACCTCGGGGCTCGCGTCGGCCACGGCGAACGACCAGCCCACGCGCTTCATGAGCGGCACGTCGGGCAGGTCGTCGCCCACCATGGCGCACTCCTCCCAACGCGCACCCTCGCTCGTCAGCACCTGTTCGGCCACCGCCACCTTGTCTTGCACGCCCAGGTGATGCTCGAGCCGCAGGTCGTGCATGCGTGCCTCGACCGCCTGCGATGCGCGTCCGCTGATCACCACGGTGCGCACACCCATATCGCGCGCCCATTCCAGCGCCAGCCCATCGCGCACCCAGAAGTTGCGCGAGTCGCCGTCTCGGCGAAATCCGATGACGCCGTCGGTGAGCGTGCCGTCCACGTCGAGGAACAGCACGCGGATGGGCGTGGCGTCAGGCGCGTCGGGCATCGCTCGGCGCCTCCTGCACCGCCTCGCGCACGCGCACCGCCTCGTCCAGGAACGCCGCCACCTGCGCGAGCGGCAGTTGCGTGGCGGCGTCGGAGAGCGCGCGCGACGGATCCGGGTGCGTCTCGAAGAACAGTCCGTCCACGCCGCACGCCACGGCCGCGCGCATGAGCGGGAACGCGAACTTCCGATCGCCGCCGGTCTCGCCTCCGGCCGCTCCCGCGGAAGCACCGTCCCGTCGCTGCAGGCTGTGCGTGGCGTCGAACAACACCGGCCAGTTCAGTTCGCGCATCGTGACCAGCGCGCGCATGTCCACGACCAGGTCGCCATAGCCGAACGTGGTGCCGCGCTCGGTGAGCAGCACGCGCTCGGCGCCCGCGGCGGTGAGCTTGTCCACGGCGTGCTTCATGTCGGACGGCGCCAGGAACTGACCCTTCTTCACATTCACCGCGCGGCCGGTGCGGGCGGCTGCCACGAGGAGCTCCGTCTGCCGCGAAAGAAACGCCGGGATCTGCAGCACCTCCGCCACCTGCGCCGCCGCCGCCACCTCGGACACGTCGTGCACGTCGGTGAGCACGGGAACTCCCAGCTCGGCCCTGACGCGCGCCAGAACGGCCAGCCCCTCGTCGCCGGGGAGGCCCGAGAACGACGTGCCGCTCGAGCGATTCGCCTTGCGATAGCTGGCCTTGAACACGAACGGTAGCCCGCGCGCCTTCGTGATCGCCTGGAGCTTGGACGCCACCGTCAGGCACAGCTCGGCACTTTCCACGACGCACGGCCCCGCGACGACCAGCAGTGCCGGTCCGCCCGCGCTCACGCCGCCGATCGAGAACGTGTTCACGCCTGCGAGGTCTCCTCGGCCGCCGCGGAGGCTACCGCGGACGGCACGTAGTCATTGTTGCCAAGCCGTGCGGCGCGGCGCTCGAGCGCGGCGCGCACGAAGTCGCGGAACAGCGGGTGCGGGTCGTGCGGGCGGCTGCGGAGCTCGGGGTGGAACTGCACCGCCAGGAACCACGGATGGTCGGGCAGCTCGACGATCTCGACCAGTTCGCGGCCCACGCACTTGCCCGACATCGCGAGGCCGCGTGACGCGAGCTGCTGGGCGTAGCGGTTGTTGAGCTCATAGCGATGGCGATGCCGCTCGCTCACCTCGCGCGCGCCGTAGGCACGCGCGGCCAGGCTGCCCTCGCGCAACGCGCACTTGTACGCGCCGAGCCGCATGGTGCCGCCCTTTTCGGTGACGCCGGCCTGGTCGGCCAGCAGGTCGATCACCTTGTGCTCGCTCGCCGGGTCGAACTCGCTGGAGTTGGCGTCCGCCCAGCCCACGACGTGGCGCGCGAACTCGATGGTGGCGACCTGCATGCCGAGGCAGAGGCCAAAATAGGGCACGTTTTTCTCGCGCGCGTACTGCACCGCCGCGATCTTGCCCTCGATACCGCGCTCGCCGAAGCCGCCGGGCACGAGGATGCCGTCCACGTCGCCGAGCAATGCCGTCGCGCCGCGCGACTCGACGTCAGTGCTCTCCACCCAGCGCAGGTTCACGCGCGACCTGTTCGCGGCGCCGGCGTGCACGAACGCCTCGATGATGCTCTTGTAGGCGTCGCGCACGTGCGTGTACTTGCCCACGATGGCGATCTCGCACTGCTTCTCGGGGCGCGTGACGCGGCGCACGAACTCGTTCCATGCCGTGAGATCGGGCGGCTGCACGCTGCGATCCGGCAGCCCGAGCATGCTCACGACCAGGTCGTCGAGCCCGCCGTCGTGGAACACGCCCGGCACCTCGTAGATGCTGCCCACGTCGGTGGCGGCGATCACCGCCTCGGTGGGCACGTTGCAGAACAATGCGATCTTTTCCCTGACATCGGAGCTGAGCGGCGTTTCGCTGCGGCAGAGCAGGATGTCGGCCTGGATGCCGATCTCGCGCAGCTCCTTCACCGAGTGCTGAGTGGGCTTGGTCTTCACCTCGCCCGCGGCCTTGATGAACGGAACGAGCGTGACGTGCACGAACAACACATCCTTCCGGTGCTCGAGCTTCAACTGTCGCATGGCCTCGAGGAACGGCAGCGACTCGATGTCGCCGACCGTGCCGCCGATCTCGACGATGTGGACGTCTGCCTGCGTGGTGAGCGACAGCGAATGGATGCGCTTCTTGATCTCGTCGGTGACGTGCGGGATCACCTGGACGGTGCGGCCCAGGTAGTCGCCGCGGCGCTCGCGCGAGAGGATCGAGTCGTAGATCTGGCCGGCGGTGACATTGTGGCTGCGCGTCACAGACTGGTGGATGAAGCGCTCGTAGTGGCCGAGGTCCAGGTCGGTCTCGGCGCCGTCGTCGGTGACGAACACTTCGCCGTGCTGGAACGGGCTCATCGTGCCGGGGTCGATGTTGAGGTAGGGATCGAGCTTTTGCGTGGTGACCCGAAAGCCGCGGGACTTGAGCAGCAATCCCAAGGACGCCGCGGCGATACCCTTGCCGAGCGACGACACCACCCCACCGGTCACGACGACGATCTTGGCCATGGCCTCTCCTTAGGTCCGGCACTCTTGGACGCTACCTGAACCTGTGAAAGCAGACGAAACGACAGTTCAAACGCAATGCAGTGATTGAACTTGCGGCTTGAGGTTCAGCCGCCGGTCGCGACCGGCACCGGCCCCCGCCGCTCGAGCGCCGCCAGCTGCTCGGGCGTGTCCACGCCCGCGAAGGGTCGCTCACCCAGCATCACCTTGATGCGCACGCCGCGCTCGACGGCGCGCAACTGCTCCAGCCGCTCGGCCTGCTCGAGTCGCCCGGGCGGCCACGACGCGAACTCGAGCAGCAACTCCCTGCGGAAAGCATACACGCCGGCATGGCGCAGCGCCGGACCACCACGCGAGGCGCCCGCCAAGTCGGCGCGGCTGAAGTAGAGCGCGTAGCCCGCGGCGTCCACCACCACCTTCACGACGTTCTCCGACGCCATCGCCACAAGGTCCGGCTCGTGGTGCGCGACTGTGCCCATTTGCACCGACTCGTCGGCGCGCATCGCCTCGGCCAGACGCGTCACGGCGTCGGTCTCTAGCTCGGGCTCATCGCCCTGGAGATTCAGCACGATCGCGGCCTGCGGACGCCGCCTCGCCACCTCGGCAGCGCGGTCGGTGCCGCTCGCACAGTCGGGTGACGTCATCTCGACGTTCGCCCCGAACGCACGGGCCGCTGAAGCGATTCGCTCATCGTCGGTGGCCTCGACCAGCTCGTCGATGCCGCGCGCGGCGCGAGCGCGCTCCCAGACGTGCTGGAGCATCGGCTTCCCCCACAGCAGAGCGAGCGGCTTGCCCGGAAAACGAGACGCGCCGTAGCGGGCGGGGATCACACCCAGAACGGCGCGGCGAGATTCGGCAGGACCCGTGGGCACGGGATTGGAAACTAGCACGGGCGTCGCACCCCGTCGAACGGTGGTCCCCGCGAGTCACGCGGGGCGGGCCCGTGTCGCGACCCGCCCGTGCGCAAATGGCCTACTTGAGCACCAGGACCTTGTCCACCCGCCGGATTCCATCGCCGCCGTTCGCGGCCTGCGCGGCCATGCGCAGAAAGTAGATTCCGGGGGACAGTTCCCTGCCGGCGGCGTCCGTGCCGTCCCAGGCGAGCGAGTGCCGTCCCGGAGCGAGCGGGCCGTCCACAAGCGTGCGCACCACCCTCCCCGCGACGTCCAGGACCTCGAACCTCACGCGACTCGCGACGGGCAGATCGAGCCCGATGCGAGCTTGCGCGAGGAGCGGATTGGGCGTGACGCGCCCGAGTGCGAACACGGCGGGGAACGCGCCCTCCACCGGTTCCCCCGCGCGGGAGTACGAGTTCGGTAGCTCGATCGGGGGCCTGAAGAACGTGGTCGCGAACACGGACCCCACTCGGCTGACAAGAATCAGAGTGGCCTCGGACGGTGGCGCCGGGGGCGACGCCGACTCCGGCTCGGGAGCGGCCTCGGGGGCGACCTCGCCCGACGGTCCGGCCCGAGCCGAGCCCACCAGGACGAGCGCCACCAGAGCGAGCTTCGCGCTGTGGTGGGTACGGGATACGAACATGATGAACCTCCGCGAGTGAACCTGGTCGCGATCCTCGCCGAGTGTCGGGGCGCGACCGCCGGTGCTGCGTTCAGTCGAACCTGTCATAGACGATCCTCCGGTTCCGCCGGGAGAGCTCCGTGCCGTTCGAGTCGCTCTCGATCATGAGTTCGGTGAGCACGTTGCCGACGCTGTCGAAGGTACGGGTGGTCTTCTGGCTCGTCGCCGCACGATATGCCGAGGGCGGCGGTCCGTTGGGGTCCGGCGGCCCCGGCGGAAGCGGGGCCGGGAGCACGATCGTGGTCTCGAACTCGTTGCCCGCGGCGTCGTACGCGTGCCGCTCCTCTGACACGAGCACGTCCTCCGGGCCCGCGGCACCGGGCATCCTTTGCCAGGTCAGGCGGGTGAGCAGGTTGAGGTTCGAGTCGTACGTGTACTCGGAGTAGCTCACCAGGATGTCCGCGCCGGGAGGCATGCCGCTCAGGTCGGGTATGAGGTTCTCGATCCTGGACACCTGACCGTTGGACCCGTACTCCCGCCGCTGCCGCGAGATCACCCGATCCTCGGTCGGGTTCTGGTCGTGGGCGCGGTTGTCGAAGGTCACGATCATCACCGGGCGGTCTGAGGAGTCATACGTGAACTCGGTCGTGGCTCGCTTGGCGGGCGGCTGTCCTGTCTCGTCGGCCTGGTTCTGGATCAGCCGTTCGAGCCGGCCGTTCCCGTCGTACGCGTGATCCAGCTTCGCCACCGAGGTGCCATTCCGCTTCATCTCGAGCGTCTTGAGCAGGTAGTCCGTGCCGTCCTCGAACACTACCTCGTCATACGCGAAATCCGATTCCGAGACGTCCTCGATCGTCTGTGGCTGGCCACCGACGTCAATCTGCACCGTGGACGTGACCCGCGACTTGGTGATCACGTCACGCGCGAGATCCACCTCGAGCGACTCCTCGGCGGTGGAACCGCTCTTCGGCTGGTTCCTTCGAGAGCGGGCATTGCCCGACTCGTCGTAGTCGGTCGTCGAGACGAGCTCCTCGACGCCGCCCGAGACGGACTCGTACTCCTGAGCTTTCTTGATCTTGGCCTGTTTGATCTTCGCGCGCTTCGCCTGGGGCATCTTCTTCGGCTTCTTCGCCGCGACCGCCAGCACCGTCTGCTGGCTCTCCGTCGGCTCCGGGCTGCTGCCGGAGCGCGACTGCCCGAGGGCCGGGTCGGGGAGCCCCACGGCCAGTGCAAGGCTGGTGAACGCGGCGCCGAGAGCGACGACCCAAACGCGTGCCACGATGCGCCCCGTCACTCGGGGATCTTCACGCATGGACGTGACCATGGCTCACCTCCCCGGCGAGGAGGTCAGGTTGCCGACGAGGCTCGCCTGGAGCTTCGCCTGCATCGCTTCGACGATGTTCGGCTCCAGGAGCTGGCGGAGGACCGGGTTGTTCTCGGGGGTGGCGCCGCTCCGGCGCAGGTTGTCGATCGCCTGGCGGATCCCCAGTTCGACGTCGTAGCGAGACACGAGCAGACCGCTCGGCGGCACGGCCATCGGGGCCGGAACGGCATCGCCCGCGAACGGCACCGCCGACTCGATCTGCGTCGGCGTGATGGGAGCCGGCGCGGGAACCGAAGCCGGCGACACGGTGTTCCCTGGGACCGCGTCCTCGAAGCCCGGAACGAGCCGGGCGAGCGCCGTATTCGTCTGCTGGAGCTGCCGCTTGAGCAGGTCGATCTCGCTCGCCTGGGCACGAAGATGGGACTCCTGGCGTTCCGCGACACGGGCCAAACTGGCGCGGTCCAGTCCGACCGCCGTATTCACGAAGTTGAGACCGGAGGAATTCGAGACCTCCCACGCCACGCCCACCACGCGGGACAGGTCCACGGCGGTGAGTTCTTCGGCACTGCGCGCGACGGCGTAGCCATTGTCGTTCCCGCTCGGAAGGAGGTAGTCGCCGAGCTCCACGCCACCGAACACCTTGACCGGCACCTGGCCCATGAACGCGACCTTCACATAGTCGGCCTCGCGTCCCTCGGGCGGCGCATTGCCCAGGATCAGGGGTCGCGTGGACGCGACCATCAGCATGTCGGCGCCGATGGTGCGCTTGCTGACGCGACCGTGAAAGACACCGACGATGTCGCCGGGGAAGATCCGCTCCGCCGGGTTGGCTTTGGGCAGCCATTCGGCGTAGTCGGCCGAGGCGGACGAGTAGGTCACGCCGCCGTTCTCCGTGAGCCTCGATTGGAGCTGCAGCCACGCGGTCAGGTCGCCGGCCGCCTGGCCGGCCCCCAGCGCGGCGGTCACGCCCTCGGCGATCGACGCGACGATGAGCGACGGGATCGGGGCCGTGACGCAGGCGCCGAATCCGACGCAGGCCGTCGCGGAGGCCACCGACGCGATGATGTTGCCCGCCGCCGTCACGACGTCGAGACCGGCGAGCGTGGTCTGGATGATGAGGCTCGCCTTCTCCCACTTGTACTGCTCCTCCTGTTCGTTCTCGGACGCCGTCAGGCCTGAGATCCGGCCGTGGAAGCGGCTGGTCCCCGTGCCGACGAACGAGACGAAGTGATTGTCTTTGTTCGGCGTGCCACTAGCCGCACCGTTCACCTCGATGAGGACGCCCTGGGCGCTTCCCAGGACGCGCAGCGGATACGCCTCTCGGGAGAATTTGTCACCGTACGCGTCCAGATTGGCGTTCACGACGACCTGGCCATTCAGCTCGCTTCGGCCACTGCTCGTGAGACCACCCGCGCCCGCACTGAACTTGTTGGCCGAAGCGTCGCCGGCGATGGTCGCATTGCCGCTCACCTCGAGCGCCCCGAACGACCCTCCTCCGACCGACTGCATCGGACCCGAGAACGTGGAGGCACCGAGGACAGTGAAGTCCCTGGCTACCCGCAGGCTCTTGCCGACGCCCAGGCCGCCGGCCACGACCAGCGCGCCAGAGCTGGTCGCGGCCGATTCAGTCTCGTCCTGAACCGACGTCGGGCCGCGGATCGTAAGTGAACTTCCGAGCGACGTCGTGCCGACCGCTAAGAGCGAGCCGTGAAGAATCGTTGAGCCGCTCACGCTCAGCGCATCCTGGAGCGATGCGACTCCGGCCACGGTGAGCGATCCGCCCACGCCCGCCGCCCCGGTCACATCCGCCCGCCCGTCCACTTCGAGGTTCTCTCGGAGGGTCGTGCGGCCGCCCACCACGAGCTTGCTCGAGGGATTCCACACCCCGATGCCGACGTTGCCGCCGTCGAACACGAACGAACCGAACACGGGCCCGAACAACCGCATGTCGGACGACGCGCCGGGACGCTCGAGCCCCACGGTCTGGTCGCCAAACAGGAACGCTCCGCTGCTCGAGGACGGGCGCGAGGTGATGCGGCCCGTGGCGTCGAAGTCCGACAGGAACTGTCCGTCTCCGCCCGCGCGGATGCTGAAGCGCGGCAGGTCATTCGTTCTGAACACTAGGTCCGCACCGTCCGTGGTGCCAAGAAAGTCCGATCCCGGATCAGAGCTGGAGTTGCCCTTGAGCGACCAGATCGATGCCGGAATGCCGGCACTCCCGTTGACGCCGGTGATCTTGCTCCAGCTCACGCTCTTGATCTTCTCGTCCGTGACCGCTTCGGGCGCGAGCTTCTCGCTGGTCACCGACGCGTCGCTCACCTGCTCCGCGCGCCGCGCGTGGAAGCTGTACGGCGTCGGCATCAGCTCGACACGTGGTGCGAGCTCCGGTCCAGCGTCGATGGAGACGCCAAGGAAGTACTGCTGGTCGAAGGGAAGGTCGAGTGGCACGGCGGGGCTGCCTTTGCCGAGCACCGCGTGAAACGCACCGCTGCTCACCTGGACCCTGGCGTGGAGTTCCGTCCAGATGGGCGCGCCGCCGGTGGGAGTGGTGTAGAGGGCGAACTGGACATCGTAGCGTCCGGTGGAGAGCGGCCTGCCGTCGGCCATGGTCAGGTTGCCGTCGTAGTTGAGCGTTGCCGGCGGAGCGGCATGGGCCGGGAGCGCGGGCAGCATCGCGACGAGACCGAGCACGATCAGCATCGCGAGCCGAAGGGAGAGGGATCGCATCGGGGAGCCTCCTCGGTGGATCCTCGACCAACTCCACCGGGCAGTGGGAGCGCGACGGGCTCGGCGCGCGGGCGCAAGGGCCGTCGCGTGAGCATCCCTGAGGAGAGACCTCGGGCTCGTGCGGCTCGCATCGGGGCGGCGCGGCGGGCGGCTCTCGGCAACCGGTCACGTCCCTGCAGCCGTGAGCGGCAGGCGGGAAGGGGCCCGCGCCGCACTCCGAGAGACTAGGTCCTCGCCCCGTGGCCGACAACTGCAAACTGACGAGATACGAGAGCCACCACGGGATCGGAAAGGCCGGCCGGCGTGTCTCGCGGCCACGCGGGGCGCGAGCCTCAGCCCCTCCACTCCGCGACAATCTCCACCACATCCCTGTTGCGCTTCGCCAACGCCGCCTGACCGCCGGCGGACAACGTAGGCTCCGTACTCGCTGCCTCGCCGAGCACTCAGTAGCATGGGCTCATGCCGACGCCCGATCCGTCGCTGGTGCGTGACTGTGAAGTCGCGGAACTCGCGGCGGTCACGTCGTGGAACGACGCGCTCCCTGTGTCGATCACGAGCGCGCTTGGCGCCGGCCACCGTTCGCTTGGTGGCGGCCTGCTCGTGCAAGCGAGCGCCGACGTGCTCATGTTCAATCGCGTGCTGGGACTTGGCGTGACGGAGCCGGCCCGTGAGTCCGATCTGGACGAGGCGATCGAACACTTCCAACGCACCGGCGCACGACGATTCATGATCCCGGTGGCGCCGGGTGCGCAGCCCGAGAGCTTCGTCGGGTGGCTCGAAGCACGGCGCTTCTATCGCCACAATCACTGGATCCGGCTGGCGAGGGATCTCACGGACTCGATCCCGGAGAGGCGTACGGACCTGCGCGTCGCCAACTTCGGCCTCGAGCGCGCCTCTGAGTTCGGACGCATGGAGGCCGAGGCGTTCGGCTACCCGCCCGAGCTCGCAGAATTCTCGAGCAGTCTCGTCGGACGACCCGGATGGAACTTCTTCGGCGCGTTCGATGGAGACCGGCTGGTGTCGGTGGGCGTCATGCACGTCCAGGGCGCGGCCGCATGGTTCGGCTTCGCATCGACGCGCGCGCGGTACCGTGGCCGTGGCGCCCAGTCGGCGCTGATCGCCGCCCGGCTCAGCGCCGCCCATGCCGCCGGCTGCCGCTGGGCCTGCGTGGAGACGGCCGCAGACACGGCCGAGAAACCGAATCCCTCCACTCACAATCTGCGACAGCTGGGATTCCGTGACGCATATGAGCGCCCGAACTGGGTGAAGGTGCTGCGCGAGGGGTGCTAGGTCGGCGGTTCCGACAGGCTGCTCGGCGAGGCTCCAGCCCCCATTCCGCGTTACTGGTGACGAGAATCTGCGAGGGTGAGCTCAGCATGTGGTGGTAGAATTCCGCTTCCATGCGGGCCCCACCCATGACTTCGATCTCAAGACTGTCTCGCGCGATCACGAGCCCGTTCGCACTTGCGTGCTTGCTCGCCGC
>JAHFBX010000171.1 GCA_023249815.1 Candidatus Eiseniibacteriota bacterium | reverse complement strand
GTCGAGCGAGGCGCCCAGGTTGCGGGCCACGGCCAGCGCTTTCAGGAACACCTCAGGCATGAGCACGGCCGAACCCACATTCAGGACCACCGCGCCGCGTGCCTCCGCGAGCGTGGCGGCCAGGATGCGGAAATCACGCAGCGAACCTTCGCCCAGTGCAGCGCCGTCGCACGCGGGATCGTAGTGGATCGTGTCGGTGCCGAGCGCGACGTGCACCGTGCATGGCACCCCGAGCCGGGCCGCGCGCGCAAGCAGGCTCACGTCGCGGTGCGGCGCCTGCTCGGCCTCGAGCGCTTCCCCCCACGCCTCGCCGAGCCCGAGACGGTCGCGCGCCGCGTGGACGGCGACGCGGCTCATGAACGCGCCGGTCTCGTCCACCATGCCGAACGAGCCGCTCTGGAGATGCGCCTCGACGTCCTCGGACGTGCGACCCACGCGCGCCAGCTCCACGTCGTGGATCGCTGCGGCGCCGTTCATGGCGACGTGCGATACCACCCCTCGCTGGAGCAGTTCGATCCAGCACGGCGCGACCCCGACCTTGACGACGTGGCCACCGAGCATCAACACCACCGGCCGGCCCCCGCGATGGGCCGCGACGGTTCGCGCCACGACCTCGCGCAGGTCGTGCGCGGCGAGGAGGTCCGGCAACGACGCGAGCAGCGCCGCCGCGGCCGCGGGCTCGAGCGGCCGGGCGAGCTCCGCGACCGACACCTTCGTCGGACGGTCTGCCACCGCCATGCGGTGGAGCTTCGAGAGGTCCGCTTCGCGATGACGGCTCATCCGCCGCCCGCGATGACTTCCTGAAGCACCACCTTCACCGAACCAATCTTGACCTTGCTCTTCATGAGCACGGGCATGCGCCGCTCGTCGTCGGTGAGCCAGATGACGAGCCGGCCCTTGTTCTTGAAGATGCCGCCCGCCTTGAGGAGCGGCTCGACCACGACGCAATTGAAACGGCCCGCCGGTGTCTTCACGCTCTCGCGACCCAGCACGCGCACCTCCATGGGAGCGGTCTTTCGGCTCGCGTGGTATTCGAACGTGATGGTTCCGCCGATCGGAAGCGCGTGAAAGCGTGTCATGTAGAACGAGGACAGCGCATCCTGAACCGGACCCGAAACCGGATAGGTCTGCCCGTTCTTGTAGCGCATGCGCAGCGAGTCCGGCTCGAACACCATGGTGTCGTTCGCGGTGAACTTGCCCTCGTGCCGGTCCTCGAAGTAGCGCCAGCTGAAGCGCGCGTCGCGGTCCCACAGCGACTCGATGCGGTTGCGCACCTTGTACATCCTGTCGAAGAAGCTGTTCGACTCGGCGCGCGCCACGAGGCGCCAGGACGGATGGCCGTTCCAGTCCGCCACCTCGGGCACCTCGAGCCACGCCGAGCCGGCGTGGATGAAGCCGTATTGCACCGAGAAACGCAGCGACTCCCCCGCCTTGAACGGTGCGGAGAGCTCGGGCAGCGTGTCGAGCTTCGGACTCGAGTGCGTGAATGTCGAACTGTCGGGCAACTCGGGCTCGTCGCCGCGTCCGGGGCGGGGCCCCGCCCACGAGAGCACGACCAGGACCAGGGGCAGCACGGCGCGAAGCGCCCGCGGAGCGACTGGCCCCGTGCCGCGGACCCCTTTAGAATGTCCGGTGCGATTCGTCATGCACTCGAACAACGCAAGTACAGTGCCGTGCGGGTGCGGCCATCGAGGGGGCCACTATGTCGTCGAGCCAATCACCTGTCAAACCTCGCCTTGCGGCGTCGGAGCGACTTCAGAACGTGCCGCCCTACGCATTGGCGCGCGTGTTCCAGAATCGCGACGAGAAGCTGCGACAGGGCGTGGACGTCATCGACCTGGGCGTGGGGAATCCTGACATCCGCCCGCCACAAGTGGCGCTCGACGCGCTCCAGGCCGCGCTGCTGGATCCCAAGGTGCAGAACCATCGCTATCCGTCGTTCAACGGCCTGCCCGAGTTCCGCGCCGCGGTGGGGGCGTGGTACGCGCGCCGTTTCGGCGTATCGGTGGACGCCGAGCGCGAGGCGGTGGCACTGGTGGGCTCGAAGGAGGGGATCGCCAAGTTCTTCCTCGCCCACCTGAATCCCGGCGACACGATCCTGCTCTGCACGCCTTGCTATCCTGCGTATCTGGGCGTCGCGGCGCTCGCGCAGGTGCGCGTCATAGAAGTGCCACTCGACCCTGCGAACGCCTTCCGGCCGAACCTCGCCGCCATCCCCGAGGACGAGGCGCGCCGCGCGAAGGTGCTGTTCCTGAACTACCCCAACAATCCCACGGGCGGCACCGAGACGGCGGAGCTCTATGACGAGATCCTCACGTTCGCGCGGCGCCACGACCTGTTCGTCGTGAGCGACATCGCCTACTGCGACCTGCCACTCGTTCCGGAGTATCGCGCGCGTTCGTTCCTGCAGCACGACCGCGACAAGGAGCGCACGCTCGAGTTCCACTCATTCTCGAAGAGCTACTCCATGCAGGGCTGGCGTCTCGGATTCGCGGTGGGCAATCCAGAGGCCGTCGCGAATCTCACGCGCATCAAGTCCAATATGGACTTCGGCGTGTTCATGGCCATTCAGCGCGCCGGGCTCGCCGTGCTGAACGGGCCGCAGAGCTACTGCGCCGAAGCGGCGAAGCTCTATCGGGCACGCGGCGAGGCGTTCCTGTCGGCGATCGCGCCGCTCGGCTACCCCGTGGCACTGCCGAAGGCCACGCTCTACCTGTGGCTGCCGATGCCTCGTCGCTCGTCGACGTCACTCGATTTTGCCGCCGAGCTGCTGGACAAGACCGGCGTCGTGGTGTCGCCGGGCTCGGGGTTCGGCCAGGCCGGCGAAGGCTACGTGCGAGTGGCGCTGTGCGCGGACGAGGCGCGATGCCGGGAAGCCGGCGAGCGCATGGTGAAGGCCGGATTCCACTGGTGATCGCCGCCTGATCCGCGGCGATCAGCCCGCTGCCAGTGGCCAGTCCCGCTCGCTGAGCGGGTCACTGGACTCGGGTCCGAGTGCCGCGAGCGAGAAGCGTTCCGGCCTCGCGAACCGCCGGAGTGCGTCGTGCGCCTGCGGTTGTGTCACCGCGAGGATGTGCTCGACCTGGTCCTCGGCCGGCGTGTGGCGCCCGAGGTAGAGCTCCTGGCGTGCGACGTGGTACATGCGGCTCGACACGCTCTCCTGCGCCATGAGTACAGCGCCCTTCAACTGCATCTTCGCGGCCTCGACCTCGTCTCGGGACGGGCCCTGGTCCAGGAGCCGCGTGAGCTCCTCGCGCAGGAGCTTCAGCGCCTCGCGCCCCTTCTCGGGCGAGACGCCGAGATGGATCGCGAGGAGCCCGCCATCGCGCAGCAGGTCCAGCGACGTGAACACGCTGTACGCGAGTCCAGCCTCCTCGCGGATTCGTTGGAACAGTCGCGAACTCATGCCGCCGCCCAAGAGCGTCTCGGCCACGACGAGCGGGTAGCGATCGGGGTCGCCGTAGGCCACGCCGCGTGCGCCGAGCGAGAGGTAGAGCTGCTGGAGGTCGCGACTCTCGTGGCGCACGCTCGGTCCATGGTCGGGCGGTACGGCGTCCAGCACCGGCGGCGCACCTTCGGGTGGCGTGAAGCAGCGCGCGACCTGTTCCACGAGTGCGACGTGCTCGAGCCCGCCGGCCGCGGCCACGATGAGCTGGTCGGCGCGATAGCGACCCACGAACTGGTCACGCAGGTCCTCGCGTTTCAGGCCCTGGATCGTCTCCACCGTGCCGAGGATGGGCCGCCCGAGCGGGTGATCGCCCCACAACTGCTCGGCGAGCAGGTCGGCGACCTTCTCCTCGGGGCTGTCCTCGTACGACAGGATCTCCTCGCGCACGACGGACTTCTCGCGCTCGATCTCGGCCGGATCGAAGCGCGAATGACAGACCAGGTCCGACAGCACCTCGACCGCTTGCGGCAGGTGCTCGGACAGCACGCGCGCCGTGTAGCACACCTGCTCGCGCGAGGTGAATGCGTCGAGGTGGCCGCCCAGGGACTCCAGGCTCGCGGCGATGGCGCGCGCATCGCGCGATTCCGTGCCTTTGAACATCATGTGCTCGATAAAGTGCGTGACGCCGAGCAGTGGCTGCGGTTCGTCGCGCGATCCGCTACGCACCCACACGCCGAGCGACAACGTGCGGCGGTCGGCGAGCACCTGCGACAGCACCGTGAGGCCGTTCGGCAGCAGCGTCTTCGACACAGGCTGAGAGGCGGATTCCTGGAGCGTGCTCACCGACACCTCCGTCTCCGGGGGCGAGTGCCTCGAAAGCTCGAACGGCGGACGACCCGGAGGGGCCGCCCGCCGTCGAGTGGGAGCCTAGTCTAGCGCCGTCTCGGTCCGCGGTCGCGATCGCGGTCGCCACGGTCGCGGTCGCGGCGTCCGCCGCCACCGCTGCCCGCACCCGCTCCCACGTAGCCTTCCGGCTGCGGCAGCAGGGCGCGGCGAGACAGGCGGATCTTGCCGTCCCGGTCCACGTCCACGACCTTCACCATGACGAGGTCGCCCACGTTGAGGACGTCCTCGACCTTCTCGGTGCGGCCCCAGTCGATCTCGGACACGTGCAGCAACCCGTCACGCCCCGGCACGATCTCCACGAACGCGCCGAAGTTCACGATGCTGCGCACCTTGCCCTGGTACGTGCGGCCGATCTCGGGATCCTCCGTGATGTTGCGGATGATCTCCTCGGCGCGCTTGCTGCCTTCCATGTTCACGGCGGCGATGCGGATCTCACCGGTGTCCTCGATGTCGATCTGGCAGCCAGTCTCCTCGGTGATCTTCTTGATGATCTTGCCGCCCGGCCCGATGACCTCGCGGATCTTGTCGGGATTGATGTGCAGGATGGTGATGCGCGGCGCGTACGGCGACATTTCCGACCGCGGTGCGGCCAGGCAGTCCTTCATCTTGCCAAGGATGAACAGCCGGCCGACGCGCGCCTGCTCGAGGGCGTTCTTCATGATCTCGAACGAGATGCCGCCGATCTTCGTGTCCATCTGGAACGCGGTGATGCCGTCCGTGGTGCCCGTCACCTTGAAGTCCATGTCGCCGAGGTGGTCTTCCACACCCAGGATGTCCGTGAGGACCGCGACACGGTCGCCTTCCTTGATGAGGCCCATGGCGACACCCGCGACCGGGGCCTTCACCGGCACGCCGGCATCCATGAGCGACATGGACGCGCCGCACACCGACGCCATCGAGGACGAGCCGTTCGACTCGAGGATGTCCGAGACGATGCGGATCGTGTACGGGAAGCTCGTGTCGGCCGGGATCACCGGCTCCACCGAGCGCTCGGCGAGCGCGCCGTGCCCGATCTCGCGGCGACCAGGGCCCCGGATGGGACGCGTCTCACCCACCGAGAACGGCGGGAAGTTGTAGTGGAGCATGTAGGACTTCCACGACTGCCCCTCGAGCTCCTCGACACGCTGCTCGTCGGCCTTGGTGCCGAGCGTGGTGACGACCAGCGCCTGCGTCTCGCCGCGCGTGAACAGGCACGACCCGTGCGTGCGGGGCAGCACGCCCACCTCGATCGAGATCGGCCGGATCTGGTCGTGCTTGCGGCCGTCGGCGCGCACGCCGTCGCGCAGGACCATCTCGCGCAGCTCGTCGCGCTCGATGTCGTGCAGGATCTTGGCCGTGAACACGGCCTTGTCGCCGTGCTTCTCCGACAGCGCCGCCACGGCGTCCTTCGTGATGAGGTCCAGCTCTTCCTGGCGGGACTCCTTGCCGGGGATGCGAATGGCGTCACGCAGGCGGTTCGTGTAGCCCCCGCGCAGCTCGCGCTCCAGCTCGGCCACGTCCACCTTGTCCACCGGCGAGCGCTTCGGCTTGCCCGCGAGCTTCACCAGGTCGTTCTGCGCGCTCACGATCTTGCGGATGTTCTGCATGGCGAACTCGAGCGCGGCGATCATGTCCGCTTCGGTCACCTCGCGGCTGCCACCCTCGACCATGATGATGTCGGTCGCCGTGCCGGCCACGACGACGTCCATGTCGGACTCGTCGAGCTGTGCGAACGTGGGCATCACCACGAACTGGCCGTCCACGCGGCCCACCCGCACGCCCGCCACCGGCTCGGGGAACGGGATGTCGGAGAGCACCAGCGAAGCGGAGCCACCGATCAGCGCCAGCACATCGGCGTCGTGCTCCTGGTCGGACGACACCACGGTCGCCATGACCTGGGTCTCGTACGTCCACTGCTTGTGCATGAGCGGCCGGATCGGACGGTCGATCTGGCGGCTCGACAGCGTCTCCTTCTCGGTGGGACGCCCTTCACGCTTGAAGAAGCCGCCGGGGATCTTGCCCGCAGCGTATGTACGCTCGCGGTAATCGCACGTGAGCGGCACGAAATCCAGTCCCGGCTTCGCGGTCTTGGCGGCGCTCGACGCCACCAGCACGATCGTACCGCCGAGCTGCACGACGGCGGAACCGCCCGCGAGCTTGGCCCACTTGCCCGTGCTGATCGTGAGTTCCTTGCCACCCATGTCGATGCTTACTTTGTGCTCTGCCATTCCACTTCCTGTTCTCTCGCATGCAGCCGGGGCCTTCCCGGCCGCTGTCCACCCATTCGCGCGTGCGGCGCGC
>JAHFBX010000170.1 GCA_023249815.1 Candidatus Eiseniibacteriota bacterium | reverse complement strand
CATGAGGACGCCGAACAGGATCATCCCGAGGCTCATGAGCTGGCTCTCGGTGATGTCGAGCGTGCCGACGCGAAGCAGCACGGCATCTGTCTCGTACGCGCGTGTCAGGTCGAGCGGGATGCGCACCAGCGCGAACACCACGATGAAGCTCCAGAACAGCACGCCCGGCACCTTGAAGCGGCCGCGCAGCGCCTGGAAGACGCCAAACAGCAGCAGCCCACCGAGCGCGTTGTAGAGCTGCGAGGGATGCACGGCCTGAGTGCCGAACTCGAGCGAGGCGAACGAATCGCGCGGGAACACCACGCCCCACGGCAGCGACGTCGGGTGTCCGTAGCAGCAGCCGTTCAGGAAGCAACCCACGCGTCCGAAGAACGTGCCGAGCGCGAGCGCGGGCGTGAGCGCATCCGCCGTGATCCACACCGGCAGACCCATGCGCCGCGCCGCCACGAGACCGGCAAACGTGCCGGCCGCGACGCCCCCGTAGAGCGTCAGCCCGCCCTGCCACAGCGCCAGCGCGCTCGTCCACTCGCGGCGGAACTCCCCCAGGTGCTCGAGCACGTAGAGCATGCGCGCGCCGAACACCGAGGCGATGAGCGTCACGAGGATGACGTTCACCACCTTGTCCTCGTCCAGCCCCAGCCGGCGCGCCTCTCGCAGCCCCAGGAACGTGCCGACCACGAACGCCACGGCCATGAGCACGCCGTAGCTGCGCAGGTGGAAGGGGCCGAGTTGGAACAGCTCCGGGTGCATCAGTACTCCCGTCGGCGCAGTGCCACGTTCTGGAGCAGCCCGATCTGGATGCAGTTCACGATGAGCGCGGTGCCCCCGTAGGACAGGAATGGCAGCGGCACACCCGTCACCGGCGCCCAGCCGATGGTCATGAGCATGTTGACCAGGATGTGGAAGAACAGCGCGGTCGTGATGCCCACCGCCATGAGGCTGGCGAACCCGTCGCGCGCGATGGACGCGAGGCGGTAGCCGCGGAACACGACGATGCCGTAGAGCAGCACCACGGTCAACGAACCGAGGAGCCCCAGCTCCTCGCCCACCACGGAGTAGATGAAGTCCGTGTGACGCATGGGCAGGAACGCGAGCGCCTTCTGCGAGCCCTTGAGGTAACCCTTCCCGACGAGGCCGCCGGAGCCGATCGCGATCTTGGACTGGATGACCTGGTAGCCCGAGCCGCTCGGGTCGTGCTCGGGGTTCAGGAACGTCTCGATGCG
The DNA here is from genome assembly GCA_023249815.1 of Candidatus Eiseniibacteriota bacterium. GTDB lineage: Bacteria > Eisenbacteria > RBG-16-71-46 > RBG-16-71-46 > RBG-16-71-46 > JAIOPA01. The sequence goes on along the minus strand of JAHFBX010000170.1, from coordinate 5,400 downwards.
CCGCTTCTGGTAGTCGTGCAGGTGGTTCCACAGGTTCGGGAGCGCCACCGCCACCGCACCATTCAGCGCGAGCATCGCCACGAGCACGACGATGCGCGGTCGTGCATACGCGAGGAGCCCCACGAAAAGTCCCACGAACCACCACACGCTGCCGGTCAGGAAGAACAGCGCCACGTTGAAGATCGGCGACAGTCCGAGCAGGAGTTGGCCGGCCGGCATGCCCGCCCAGAAGTACATGGCGATGAGCATGGCCGGGAAACTGGACGCGGTGCCGAGGTCGGGTTCCTTCGCCACCAGCAGGAACGGCACCACGGCGATGAGCAGCGGCGGCAGCCACCAGCGGATCTTCTTGAGATCCAGGCGGGCGTGGTCGAAGAAGCGCGCGAGCACGAATGCGGTCGCGAGCTTCGCGATCTCGGACGGCTGGAACTGGAACGAGCCGAATTCGATCCAGCGCTTGGCGCCCATGCGCTCCGCGCCGATCGCGAACACGGCGACGAGCATGAGTAGCGAGAGCGCGTAGAGCGGCCACGACACCGAGTCGTAGAACCGGTAGTGCACCGCGGCCACGATCCAGGCCACGGCCGCCGCGACGCCGAACCACACCAGCTGCTTGACCCACATCCCCTCGTGCGCGCCGGGCACCGACGTGGCGCTGTACACGGTCGCGAGCCCGATGCCGATCAGGCTCAGCGTCGAGAACGCGAGCGGCCAGTCGAGCGGCGGGAAGCGGCTGCGCATGTCAGTCCCCCACCGTGTCGGCGGCGGCAACGGCCGGTGGGGACAGAGGCGCCGTGGACGTGGAGTCGCGCAGGAACAGCTTCTTCAGGACGTGGGCGGCGATGGGGGCCGAGATGCTGCCACCGTGGCCACTGTTCTCGGCGACGATCGCCATGGCGATCGTGGGCGCCGAAGCCGGCGCGTAGCACACGAACAGCGCGTGGTCATTGCCGTGCGGATTCTGTGCGGTGCCGGTCTTGCCGGCCACGTCCAGCCCCGGAATGCGTACAGCGCCCGCCGTGCCGGCCTCCACCACCCTGCGCATCGCGAGGTGCATCAGGTCCCAGTTCTGCACCGGAGTCTCGACGCCGGACTCCACCGGCTTGCCCACCTTGAAGCCCGGCACGCCCTGGATGGCGCTCACGACGTGCGGCCGCACCGCCCGGCCGCCGTTCGCCAGGATCGACGTCATGGTGGCGAGCTGGAGCGGCGTGACGAGCAGCTCGCCCTGTCCGATCCCCAGGTTCAGAAGCACGCCGCGCGGCCAGCGGCCGGTGTGGAAGTGCTGGTCGTAGTAGGCCGAGCTCGGCACCAGTCCCCGGGTCTCCCCGGGCAGGTCGATGCCGGTCTTCTCGCCCAAGCCCAGGCCGCGCGCGGTCTGCTCCAGCGGCTCGAGCCCCATGCGCAGCCCGAGCTGGTAGAAGAACACGTCGCACGAGTGCTGGAGCGCGGAGACCAGGTCCAGGTTGCCGTGGCCTTCCTTCTTCCAGCAGCCGAATCGCCTGCCGCCGAAGTAGTACCCGCCGGTACAGCCGGTCGGCTCGTGCGAGCCGTCGTGCACGAGCCCCTGGCGGAGGCCCGCGAGCATGGTGACCACCTTGAACGTGGAGCCCGGAGGGTAGGCGCTCTGGATGGCGCGGTTCAGGAGCGGGAACGCGCCGCCCGAGTTCAACTGCTTCCAGCGCGCGAACGAGATGCCCTGCGAGAACTCGTTGGGGTCGAACACCGGCTTGCTCACCATGCCGAGCACGCTGCCGTCGCGCGGGTCGAGCGCCACCGCGGCGCCGCGCTCGACGTGCTCCATGGCCTCCTCGAGCGAGCGCTGCACGTCCAGGTCGAGCGTCACGATCAAGTCGCGCCCGGAGACAGGCAGCCGGGGGGGTCCCTCCTCGAGCGTGGTGACGCGCTTGCCCATCGCGTTCACCACCACGAACTCCGCGCCGTCCTCCCCCCGAAGCACCTCCTCGTAGCGGCGTTCGAGCCCGGTCTTCCCGATCAGGTCGCCCAGGTGGTAGCCCTTCTCGAGCCGTTCGGCGAGCTCGTGGTCGTTGATCTCGCCGGCGTAGCCGAGGAGCTGCGCGGCGAGCGTGCCTTCCGGATAGCGCCGGATGGGCGCCACCTGCACGTCGATGCCGGGCAGGAGCGAGCGCGACTCCTCGACCGCCGCCATCACCGCGAACGGCGCGGAACGGCGCAGCACCGCGGTCTGCCCGGTGCGGTTCGCCTCCTGCACCTTGCGCTTGACCTCCTGGCTGTCCACCACGAGCACGCCGCACACGCGCGCGAGCCAGTCCGAGCGTACGAGCGTGCGGGCACGCAGCGTGCTCTCGATGGGCGCCGGGCGAAACACGATGCTGAAGCTCGGCTGGTTGTCCGCGAGCACGCGGCCGGCGCGGTCGAAGATGACCCCGCGCGGGGCACGAATGACGTCGAGGCGGATGCGGTTCTGGTCCGCCAGCCGCAAGAGTGCATCGTGCTGGAACACCTGCAGCCGCACGAGCCCCAGCACGATGAGGCCGAAGCCCGCGAGTCCGAGCCCGGCCAGCACGCCGAAGCGCGTGTCCCTATCCCGTTGTGGAGGACCCTGAGGCATTTCCGTACCCGCGGCGGCGCACGAACAACTGCGAGAGGAGGAGCACGAGGACGCCGAGCGGCGCCGTGGTGACGGTGGCGAGCACGACGCGGCCCGCGAGCCAGCCCAGGCCAGCGACGCCGCCACTCGCGTCGAACGCCGACGTCCACACCTGGTGGAGTGCGGTCGCGATCGCGAGCAGCAGGAGCTGGGTGAGCGGGCTGTCGCGTACGAGCGTGTTGGAGAGCCGGCCGACACCATAGCCGAGCAGCGTCAGCGCGAGCGCGTGCCGCCCAAGCCAATGGGAGGCGTCGAGGTCAGCGGCGAGCCCGAGCACGAAACCGAACGTGGCACCCCAGGCATCGCGCTGACGGAGCGACCATGCCACCGTGGCGAGTACCAGCACGTCCACGACGATGCCGCGCGCGGCGAGCCCGGCCAGCACCGTGCTGCGCATCACGAGCGTCACGAGTGCGGCGAGCAGGAAGCCCCCGATCACCTTCACTGGGCGCCTCCCACCGTGTCGGGCGCCACGGGCCGCGGCACGGCCGGCGCGCGCGCCGCCGCCCGTGCCCGATCCGCGCGCGTGCGGCTGGGTTCGAACTCGAGCTTGGGGCGCGGGATGCCGTCCAGGGGCGGCCGCGGCCCCGGCGCCACGAACGCGTGCCGGAGCCGCGCCATGCGCGCGGCGGGCGTGATCTCGATCTCCTGCATGAGCCCGGTCGGGTCCTGCTCGATGCGCGAGACGCGGCCGACCGGGATGCCGCGCGGGAAGCGCAACGACAGATCGGACGTCACCACCAGCTCACCGATGCGCACCGTGTCCGCGAGTCCCACGGCCGAGAGTACGAGCCGCGGTCTCGGCGTCGGCACGAAGCGCAGGATGCCGTTCACCCCGGTCGTCTCCACCTCGCACGCCACCGCCTGGTTCGCGTCGGTGATGAGCGAGGCGCGCGAGAGGTCCGGCCAGCACTCGCTCACGCGGCCGATCAGGCCGTCGCTCGTCAGCACCGCGTCGCCCACCTGCACGCCATCATTCTGCCCGGCCGAGAGCGTGGCGGCGTTCGGCAGCGGGTCGCCCCCGCCCAGGGCCAGCACCTCCACCGGTCGCAGCGTGAGCCCGCGCCAGGCCTCGAGTCCGAGTTGCTCCCGCAGGTGGGCCGTCTCCGCGGCCATGAGCCGCAGCCGTGCGTTCTCGGTCTCCAACCGCGCCAGCCGCGCGTGCAAGTCCGTGTTTTCGTTCCACGACGTGAACAGCCGGTCGGCCGCGCCCGCGACCCGGTCGAACGGGGCGAAGATCACCGCGCCCAACCCGCGCAGCCCCGAGGCCGGGATGCGCTCGCCCACGACCAGCATGAGAAGCGACAGCGCCGCATACGCGGTCACGAGGACCACGCTGCGGCGCTCGGCCGGTGGCAGCATGCTGGGCAATGGTCAGTCCCGGTGGCCGCTCAGGATCACCTTCTCGTAGTCCTCGAGCTTCTCGAGGATCTTGCCGGCCCCGCGCACGACGCAGGTGAGCGGATCCTGCGCCACACGAATGTTCAGGTTCGTGACCTCGCGCATGAGCAGGTCGAGCCCGCGCAGGAGTGCGCCGCCGCCCGTCATGTAGATGCCACGGTCCACGATGTCGGCGGCGAGTTCCGGTGGCGTGCGTTCGAGCGACTCACGGAGCGCGTTCACGATCTGCCCCACGGGCTCCTGCAGCGCCTCGCGGATCTCGACGCTGGAGACGCGCAGCGTGCGCGGGATGCCGCGCACGAGATCGCGTCCCTTGATCTCCATGTCCATTTCCTCGGGCAGCGGGAACGCCGATCCGATCTCGATCTTGATGCGCTCCGCGGTCTGCTCGCCGATGAGCATGTTGTACGCCTTCTTGGCGTAGTTCATGATGGCTTCGTCCATCTCGTCGCCACCGGTGCGGATGCTGGTCTTCGTGACGATGCCGTTCAGCGCGATGACCGCGATCTCGGTGGTACCGCCGCCGATGTCCACCACCATGTTGCCGGTCGGCGTGTCCACGGGCAGGTCCACGCCGATCGCCGCGGCGATGGGCTCCGGCACGAGCAGCACCTCGCGGCAACCCGCTCGCACCGCGGAGTCGATGACCGCGCGCTTCTCGACCTCGGTGATGCCCGAGGGCACGCAGATGATGATGCGCGGACGCACGAGGAACTTGTGCTTCTGGACCCGCTGGACGAACTCGCGCAGCAGGTGCTCGGTGACCTGGAAATCGGCGATGACGCCGTCTTTCAGGGGACGCACGGCGTTGATCTCATCGGGCGTGCGACCGAGCATGAGCTTCGCTTCGCTGCCCACCGCGAGGACGCGGTTCGAGCTCTTCTCCACGGCGACCACGGACGGCTCGTTCAGGACGATGCCGCGGCCCTTCACCCAGACCAGCGTGTTCGCCGTGCCGAGGTCCATGGCCACATCGGTGGAGAAGAACCCCATCACGCTGTCGAGAAACATCCATGCCTCGTGTGCTGGGGGTGGAACGGAGACTGGCGATCGCGGACGCCCAAGCAAAATCGGCACCGGAAGCGCGCGGGGTGCGCCCGGCCCCAAGCGAAGCCGGCGCAAGCTAGCATCGGCCGAGCGAGACCGGCAACTTAGGCGGCCTCTTTGCGGGGAACGTACGTCGCTCCAGCTTCATCGGGCACAATAGCTTAGCGGGCTGAACCGATGTTTGGTGTTGATGAACCACCGAGAGGCAGCGGCGCTTTCCCGGGCGTGTCGCCGAGGCCGAAGGACACGTTCCGGCCTCACCTGGTGGACGGCTCGGGCCGATAGACCCTCTGTTCACGCCCTGTTCCCGGCCGCTCCCG
>JAHFBX010000169.1 GCA_023249815.1 Candidatus Eiseniibacteriota bacterium | reverse complement strand
ACCCGCTGGTGACGCTGGCGCCGGCGGTGATGGCCTTCGTGATCACCGTGCTGCTCGTGGCCAGGCTCGCGCTCTCGCTCTGCGGCTCGACCGTCGCGGCACTCGGCGCGGCCTGCGCGTTCGCCGTGACCCCTTGGGCGCTGCGCTTCGCCAGCGAAGGGCGCTCCGAGCTGCCGTTCACAGCGCCGCTCACCGCCGCGTTCCTGTTGCTCTGGCGACTCCCGAACCGACCGCGACCCGTGCTGTTGGGCGCCGTGCTCGGCCTGGCCCACCTTGCGAGACCGGTCGTCGTGCCACTGCTGCCGGCGTTCGTGGTGGGCCTGTGGCTGCTGTCGCCACCCGTGCGACGGCTCCGGACCCTCGTGCTGGCCGCGGCGGGCTTCGTGCCGCTCGCCGCACTCACGGCACTCTACAAGGGGCTCGCCACCGGCAGCCCGTTCGCCGAGGTCGGCGGCTACCTGCTGCTGACGGGCGTCAGTCCGGAGTTCACGGTGGCCCGGCTCAATCGCATGACGCCGCCGCCCGACGCGCTGCCGTGGATCGCGGCTCATCCCCTCCTGTGGCTCGGCAAGCTCGTCCCGAACCTTCGTTCGGTGAGCTACGGCGCGTGGTGGCTCGGCGGCAGGTGGCCGGGAGCGCTCGCGGCGCTGGCCATGCTGCTCGCGGTCGCCCGTGGCGACGCGCGCGCACGTGGCTTCGTGCTGGCGTTCGGCGTTGCCTCGGCGCTGCTGGGATTCCTCGCCGCGGCGACCGTGGCCGACCCACGCATGCTGTTCCCGCTGCTTCCCGTGGCCATGGCACTCGCGTTCGCCGGGCTCACGCGAACGGTCGAGGCGCTGGGTCGCGGACGTCGCGTATTCGTGGCGGCCGCGGCCGTGTCGGCCGTGCTCGTGGGAACGATCCCACTCTCCCGCGAATGGCAGCTCGCGTCGGCCGGAGGACTCGCCGGCCGCGGCGAGTTCCGCGAAAGCGAATGGCGCGACCTCGGAGTGGGGGTGCTTCCGCTCCTGCCTCGCGGCGCGCTCGTGGCGAGCGACGCCGCGCCCTGGATCGCGTGGTTCACTCACCACAACGTCACGCTCGTTCCGCTCGAGCCCGCGGCGCTCGTGGACGGTCCCGAACGACTGCGGCCGGGCGCCGTCGTGCTCACGAACGAGTGGCTCGTGTCGCGGCCCGGCGAGGAGGCGTGGAAGGCACTGCTCGAAGCACGGCGACCGCCCCCGGGCTTCGCGCTCGCAGGTCACGTTCGCTCCGGCCGGCTCGAAGCCGTGGTGTTCACCCGCATCGCGACCCCGTGAACCGGGGCGGGGACGGCGCACCCCACGCGCACCGGTGCGCCCCGGAGCGCCGCGACCATACACCACGCTTGTCGCGCGTCGGACGGTCACGGCATGATGCACGCCGCATGCGACACCCTCTCGCGCTCCTCGCTCTCGCGCTCTTCACCGCCGTCCTGCTGCCCGCGCCCACTCGCGCGAGTGCCGTGACGCCCATCGAGCGGAAGCTCGCGGCGCGCGTGGACCGGCAGGTCCCGGCCGCGCTCGCGCTGCTCGAGCGCGCCGTCAACCAGAACAGCGGCACCATGAACTTCGCGGGTGTGAAGGCGGTGGGCGAGACGTTCGCGGCCGAGTTCCGCGACCTGGGCTTCCGCACGCGCTGGGCGGACGGCGCCGCCTGGGGCAGGGCGGGCCATCTCGTGGCCGAGAAGGGTTCGCGCGGGCCCAAGGTGGTGCTCGTGGGCCACCTCGACACCGTGTTCGAGCCCGACAGTCCATTCCAGCGTTACAAGCCGCTCGATGACTCCACGGCTTCGGGCCCGGGCGTCACCGACATGAAAGGCGGGAACGTCATCATGCTGGTCGCGCTGCGTGCGCTCAAGCAGCAGGGCCTCCTGGACCAGCTTCGTGTCGTGGTCGTCCTGATGGGCGATGAGGAGGCCAGTGGCGCGCCGCTCGAGGCCGCGCGCGCCGACCTGCTGGGCGCCGCCGAGGGCGCCGCGGCGGCGATCGGGTTCGAGGACGGAGATGGCGACCCACGCCACGTCGTGGTCTCACGGCGAGGCTCGTCCTCGTGGGTGCTGCGCGTGCGGGGAACGCCGTCGCACTCGTCGCAGATCTTCGCCACCGACGTGGGGCCAGGCGCGATCTTCGAGGCGTCGCGCCTGCTGCAGCAGTTCCGCGACTCGCTCGCCATGGAGCCCTACCTCACCTACAGCCCGGGCCTGATCGTGGGCGGGACGAGGATCACGCACGAGCCCGAGGCATCGCGTGGCACGGTGTTCGGCAAGACCAACGTGGTGGCCGAGAGCACGCTCGTGACCGGCGACCTGCGCGCGCTCACGCTGGAGCAGCGGGCCCGCGCGGTGGCGATGATGGAGCGCATCGTGGCCGCGACCTCCGCGAGCACGTCCGCCAGCATCACGTTCAAGCATGGCTATCCCCCGCTCGCACCCACGGACGGGAACCGCCGGCTGCTCGCGATGCTGGACGACGTGAGCCGCGGGCTCGGACTGGGAGCGCTCGAAGCCGTGGACCCGGCGCGTGCAGGTGCTGCCGACGTGTCGTTCCTCGAAGGACGCGTGCCCATGATCGTGGACGCGTTGGGCCTGAAGGGCAGCGGTGGCCACACGGTGAACGAGACCGCGCGGCTCCAGAGCCTGGCATGGCAGGCTAAGCGCGTGGCGGTGACGCTGGCGAGACTCGCGCGCGAGCCGGCACGAAGGCGCTAGCCGCGAACCGCGGCGCGCCAGCGCGAGGCCGCCAGCCGGCAGGTTCCGGCGGCGGCGCACCCTCGCTCCCCGCGCTGGCCTACCCCTTCAGCCCCGCCACCCGGTTCAGCTGATCGAGCAGCAGTTCCGGCCTCGAGAGCACATGAGACACCATCCAGCGCTGGTGAGGTTCGTTGCCGAGCAGCACGAGGTCCCAGTGCCTGGGGCGGCGACCGCCGCGCCGGGGATCGGCATCCACAAACCCGAATCGCACGCGACAGAGCTCCAGGTCGCGGGGAGCGCCGGTCAGGAATGTCCAGCCGGGCACGGCGCTGCACTCCTCGTGGTGACGGCGGAGCCGCGCTGGCGTGTCGCGTTCCGGATCCAGCGTGAACGAGTAGAGGAACACGTCACGTCCGCAGCGCTCGCCGAGCAGCATCTGCAGGCGGTGGACGTTGTTGGTCCCTTCTCGCTCGCGGGCATCCTCGTGGTCGGCGCGGAAGAACTGGATGAGCACGTTCCTCCCCCGGAGCAGGTCGTCGTAGAGGCGCACGCGACGGTTCTCGTGCGTGCGAAGCGGAACGTTGGGGAAGTAATCGCGGTGGTACCCGCGCACCGGACGCACGCGGCGCCGGCGTTGCCGCTGGTCCAGGAACTGCGCCACGGGCGCGGCCACGGCCACGGCGGGCACGAGTCCCAGCAGTGCGAGCATTCGGCGACGGTGCATTCGGTTCTCCTGGCCTTGCCTCGCGCATCGAACCGCGCGCGAGCGCGGCGAGTGATTCAGCGGACCCGTCTCACGACACGACCCTCCACATGAAGGTCAGACCCTGGTCGCCTTCCGCTCCGTATCGCGAGTGGACGGAATAGCGCCCGCGAAAGTCCCGGAATCGGCGGAGCACGCTCACGGTCTCGCCGGGCGCCAGGCGAAGTACGCCCCCGCGCCCGGGCGAACCGGTCGCGGGCGCTCGGCCGTCTCGCGAGAGCACGAGAGGGTCTGCCATCGGGAGCTGAAGCGCACGGAGCCAGCCTCCCGAGCGATTGACGAAGTTCCAGGCCTCGGCCGAGCCAAGCGTGGGCGTGGCGGCCATGAACTCGGGGTCGAACGGCCTGCCGTTCACGGTCCAGCCGCCGTCCTCACGCTCGATCACGAACGTGCGCGTTGCCGTCGGAACCCAGGCTTCGGCGGGGATCGGCGAGAAGAAGTGCTCCGGCACACGGCTCGGGTCCCCGCGAGTGTCGAGCGTGGCGTCCATGTCGAACCGGAGCAGCCGGGCACCCTGCGCGAGCGTCAAAGGGCGGCGGGTCGCGGGGCCCAGGGCGTCCCGAGCTTCCACATCGACCAGGTAGAGCTCGATGCCCATCGGCGGCCGACCGAAGTCCACGATGACGTCGGCGCTCTGCCCCACCGCCAGGCTCACGTCCTTCGAGACGTACGGCGCGGGCAGCATGGCGCCGTCCCGCGCCACCTGCACCAGGTCGAGGTCATTCGACAGGTGCAGCGTGTACGAGCGGCACGGCCCGACGTTGTGGAGCCGGAACCGGTACTTGCGCCGTGCCACACGGAAGAACGGCTGGATGCGGCCGTTCACCGTGACCTTGTCGCCCACGATCCCATCCAGGTCGAAGAGATCGAAGTAGCCCCTGCCGTGAGCGTCGAAGACGCGGTCGTGCAACACGAGCGGCACGTCGAAGTCCCCGCTTGGAAGCCGCCACGCGTTGGGATTCGGGTCCGCTTCGTGCCCGGAGTCGAACTCGTCGAAGACGTGGTAGGTGCCGACGTTTCCGCGATAGCTGTTCTGCGCGCCGAAGCCCAGGGACTGGTCGTGGTAGGACGCCGTTCGGACGCCCACGCGCGGATCGTCGATCGCGCCGGTGGCCGGGTCCGAGAAGCCCGCACGACGATTGAGATGGAGCTGGTCCAACCATTGTCCGGGCTCGACACGCACGAGCGGATCGCCATCGCTCTCGGCCGCGGTGTGACCACCGTGCAGGTGGGTCGCCGTCGTGGGCCGTCCGTAGCCTCGATGCAAGTCCAGCGTGGGCAACTGGTTACGAAGTCGCACCAGCGTCGGCCGTCCGACGCGAGCGTGAATGCGAGGCCCCGGGAACACGCCATTCCAGCACCAACATTCATCAGGCGGCAGTTCCCGATGCCAGCGCACGCCGGTGACGCGGTTCTCCAGCAGATGGAGATCCGCGGCACTCACGTCGAACAGCTCCCAATGTTGATGCGCCTCGCGACCGGCCTCCCCCGCGATGGCCTGGTTCCTCTGCTTCGGTCGTATGCCCAATGCGTCCGGTTCACGGGGAATGGCGACGGGCGGCACGGGGAGTTCCTCGACCCAAGGGGTGGTGGCGGGGCTCTCGGGCGCACTTCGCGTGGTGCCTGAAGCCCGGGTGCTGAGCCCAAGCTTCGTCACGAGGTAGCCGGCCGCGGTGATCAGGCCCAGCTTGGCGAGGTCACGGCGCGTCAACCGCGCTTCGACCAATTCCACTCGATTGCGGCGCGCGGTCTCCGCCAGTCGCTGCGTCCGGCCGGCCATGGCAGGCATCCCTCGAGGTGTCGGCAGCACGGGCAAGCGCCCGATGGAGCAGTCCGGTCGTTATCGGCAGCGCGGATCGAAGGCTGCATCGGCATCGAGCGACACGATTCGCAGGAGGCTGGATCGTGCTCCGAGCGGAGGGTCGAACCGCTTGGCCAATGGATCGACCGACGTCGCTCCTTGCGGGTCGCCGAACCGCTCTTCGAGCGGATTGTTGTTGTGGCGATCGCACGAGTGTCCGATGATGCGAATGGTCACGATCGAGGCTCAGGAGCAAGCCCCGCAATGCACACGGATGAACGGACCGCGACCCGCGTCCGATTGTTGCACGCCATCTTCGAACACCAGGCCCGCGAAACCCCCACCGCGATCGCCCTGGAGATCCCCCCGCACCGGGCCGCACCCGATCGGGTCCGCCTGACGTACGCCGAGGTGGACCAGCGCGCCGAGGCCCTGGCCGCGAGGCTCGCGCCATACGTGCGCGGCGAATGCGTGGTGGCGGTGGTGTTGCCGCGCGCCGGTGTCACGCTTCCCATCACGCAACTGGCGATCATGAAGGCGGGCGCGGCGTGGACCTGCATCGAACCGGGCACGCCTCGCGAGCGCCTGAGCTATCTGCTCGAGGATTCGCGCGCGGTGGCGGTGATCGCCGGTGCCGCCGAACGTGATGCGCTGATCGCGGCGGGGTTCCCCGCCGAGCGCATCGTGGACCCGTTCACGCCTTCGCCCGATCGGCGTGGCCGGCCGATCCCGCCGTGGCTCGGCCCCGAGACGCTGGCTTATGTCATCTACACCTCGGGAACGACGGGCCGGCCCAAGGGCGTCATGATCGAGCACCGGAGTGTCGCGAACCTCGTGCTCGCCGACAGCGCCCGCTTCGGCCTGGGCCCCTGGGATCGCTGCGCCCAGACCTCGTCGGCCGCGTACGACTCCTCGGTGGAAGAGATGTGGCTCGCGTGGGGCACGGGCGCCACGCTGGTCATGGTGGACGACGAGCGCGTGCGGTCCGGGCCCGACCTGCTGCCGTTCCTGCGTGAAGAGGGCATCACGGTGTGGTGCCCGGCCCCGACCATGCTGCGGATGGCCTGCAGCGACGACCCCGAGCGCGACCTCCCCGACGTTCGCCTCATCTATGTGGGCGGCGAGGAGCTGCCCCAGGACGTCTCCGACCTCTGGTCCCGGGGGCGCTGGCTCGAGAACGGCTATGGGCCCACCGAGTGCACCGTGACCTGCGTGCGGACCCGGATGCAGTCCGGCTCGCCCGTCACGATCGGCTGGCCGCTCACCGGGAACCGCTCCCATGTGCTGGACGCGGCGCTCGAGGAGGTGGCGGATGGGGCCGTCGGCGAGCTCTGCATCGGGGGTGAGGGCCTCGCCCGCG
>JAHFBX010000168.1 GCA_023249815.1 Candidatus Eiseniibacteriota bacterium | reverse complement strand
GATGGCGAAGCAGAAATTCGAGCGCACGAAGCCGCACGTGAACGTGGGGACGATCGGGCACGTGGACCACGGGAAGACGACGCTGACCGCGGCGATCACGATGGTGCTGGCGCAGAAGAACCCGAAGATCGCGGTGCGCGACTACGGCTCGATCGACAACGCGCCGGAAGAGCGCGAGCGCGGGATCACGATCGCGACGGCGCACGTGGAGTACGAGACGGACAAGCGGCACTACGCGCACGTGGATTGCCCGGGGCACGCGGACTACGTGAAGAACATGATCACGGGCGCGGCACAGATGGACGGGGCGATCCTGGTGGTGTCGGCGGCGGACGGACCGATGCCGCAGACGCGCGAGCACATCCTGCTGGCGCGGCAGGTGGGCGTGCCGTACATCGTGGTGTTCATGAACAAGTGCGACATGGTGGACGACCCGGAGCTGTTGGAGCTGGTGGAGCTGGAGATCAGGGAGCTGTTGAAGAAGTACGAGTTCCCGGGGGACGACATCCCGGTGATCCGGGGCTCGGCGAAGGTGGCGATGGACGGCGGGGGCAAGGACGCGAAGGCGAACGAGCCGATCCTGAAGCTGATGGAGGCGGTGGACAGCTACATTCCGACGCCGGACCGGCCGGTGGACAAGCCGCTGCTGATGGCGGTGGAGGACGTGTTCTCGATCTCGGGCCGCGGCACGGTGGCGACGGGGCGCATGGAACGCGGCAAGGTGAAGGTCGGGGACAAGGTGGAGCTGGTGGGGCTGCGCGAGACGCGCGAGACGGTGGTGACGGGTGTCGAGATGTTCCGCAAGTCGATGGACGAGGCGATGGCGGGGGACAACGTCGGGCTGCTGCTGCGCGGGATCGAGAAGGACGACATCGAGCGCGGGGTGTGCGTGTGCGCGCCGAAGTCGGTGACGCCGCACAAGAAGTTCAAGGGCTCGGTGTACGTGCTGTCGAAGGAGGAGGGCGGGCGGCACACGCCGTTCTTCAACGGGTACCGGCCGCAGTTCTACTTCCGGACGACGGACGTGACGGGCGTGGCGACGCTGCCGGAAGGGCGCGAGATGGTGATGCCGGGCGACAACGTGGACATGGTGGTGGAGCTGATCACGCCGATCGCGATGGAGAAGGAACTGCGCTTCGCGATCCGCGAGGGCGGTCGCACCGTCGGCGCCGGCGTCGTCACCGAGATCCTCGAATAACTTCGGACTGCCGAGCGCAGTCGAGGGAAACCCAATGCTTCAGAAGATTCGAATCAAACTGAAGTCCTACGATCACGCGACGCTGGATCAGTCCGCGGCCGAGATCGTTCGCACCGCGCGACGCACGGGTGCGATCACGTCGGGCCCGGTGCCGCTGCCGACTCGCAAGACCGTGTACACCGTGCTGCGCAGCCCGCACGTGGACAAGAAGTCGCGTGAGCAGTTCGAGATCCGCATTCACAAGCGCCTGATCGACATCACGCGGTCCACCGGGCAGACCATGGAAGCGCTCGAGAAGCTCGACATCCCCGCGGGTGTCGACATCGAGATCAAGACCTGATCCGGGACCACCGGACGGAGCGACGGCGTCTGCAGCGCGAGCGCGGCGTGCGCCTCCGTGAAAGGAACAACGCCTCATGATGGGTTTGATCGGAAGAAAGGTCGGCATGACGCAGCTCTTCGACGAGAAGGGCGACATCGTGCCGGTGACGGTCATCGAGACGGGCCCGTGCACGGTCACGGAGATTCGCACGCTCGAGCGCAACGGCTACACGGCGCTGCAGCTTGGCTTCGGCACCAACAAGGAAAGTCGCTTCACGAAACCGGTCCTCGGGCAGTTCAAGAAGCGCAACCTGCCCGCGTCCCGCCACCTGCGCGAGTTCCGCGTGGGCGACGTCTCGGCCTACACGCTCGGCCAGACGCTGCACGCGTCGGTGTTCGAGAAGGGCGAGCGCGTGGACGTGGAAGGGATCTCGAAGGGCCGCGGTTTCGCGGGCGTCATCAAGCGTCACGGATTCTCCGGGGGCCATGCCTCACACGGTCCGACGATGGGCCGCGAACCGGGCTCCATCGGCTCCTCGGCGTATCCGTCGCGCGTCATCAAGGGCAAACGCCTGCCGGGCCGGATGGGCGGCAAGACGTTCACCTCCAAGAATCTCCTGGTCGCAGGCGTGAATGACGAGCAGAACGTGCTGCTCGTGCGGGGCGCGGTCCCCGGTCCGCCGAACGGCCTCGTCTACGTTCTCAAGCGGGGCTCCTGATCATGAACGCGAAGCTCTACGCGCTCGACGGCAGCGACAAGGGCACGACCGCCCTGCCGGACGAGCTGTTCGCCCAGCCGGTGCACGAGCACCTCATCTGGCTGTCGGTGAAGCGCCATCTCGGGAACCAGCGCCAGGGCACGGCGATGGTGAAGAGCAAGGGGCTCGTCTCCGGCGGCGGTCGCAAGCCGTTCAAGCAGAAGGGCACGGGTAACGCGCGCCAGGGCTCGAACACGTCTCCGCTCATGCCGGGCGGCGGCCGCGCGTTCGGTCCCAAGCCGCACAGTCACCGCACCGCGATGCCAAAGCAGCAGCGCCGCACCGCGCTGCTGTCCGCCCTGTCGCTGCGCGCCGGCGAGAACGCCGTGAGCGTGATCGAGGGGCTGCCGGTGGACGCGGCGCCGAAGACGGCGAAGGTCGCGGGGGTGCTCAAGAAGATCGGCCTTGACAGCAAGAAGACGCTGCTCGTCGTGGCCCAGCAGAACGACACGGTGTGGAAGTCGGTGCGCAACCTGCGCAACGTGCAGACGACGCTCGCGCACCAGCTCACGGCGTACGACCTGCTCGACTGCGAACAGCTCCTGCTCACGCAGGACGGCCTCGCGCGCGTCTCGGAGGTGTTCGCCAAATGAGCTCGGATCCGCGTTCGATCATCCGCAAGGTGCTCATCACCGAGAAGGGCACCGTGATGCGGGAAGTGCATCAGCAGTACCTGTTCGAGGTGGCGCGCGCGGCCAACAAGATCGAGATCAAGCGCGCCGTGGAAGCCGTTTTCAACGTGAAGGTGGATTCGGTCCAGACGATGCAGATGCGCGGCAAGACCAAGCGGCAGGGCCGCTGGGTCGGTCGCCGCAACGACTGGAAGAAGGCCATCGTGACGCTCAAGCCCGATCAGAAGATCGAGCTGTTCGAGCAGATCTGACGCGAGGAACCCCATGGGTCTGAAGAAATATCGCCCGATCACTCCGACGCTCCGGCACACGGTCATGCCGGACTACTCGGAGCTGACGCGCTCGCGACCGGTCAAGGCGCTCACCGAGCGCCTCGTGAAGACGGGCGGCCGCAACAACTACGGCCACGTTTCCATGCGCTGGATCAGCGGCGGCCACAAGCAGCGTTACCGGATCGTGGACTTCCGTCGTGACAAGGACGGCGTGCCGGCGAAGGTCGCGAGCATCGAGTACGACCCGAACCGCTCGGCTCGCATCGCGCTGCTCCACTACGCGGACGGCGAGCGCCGCTACATCGTGGCGCCCGACGGTCTCAAAGTGGGCGACAAGATCATGTCGGGCTCCAGTGCCGAGATCGCGACGGGTAATTGCCTCCACCTGCGCCACATCCCGGTGGGCACGAACGTGCATAACGTCGAGCTCTACCCGGGTCGGCAGTCGCGGATCGCGCGCTCGGCCGGCGCGTTCTGCCAGCTCATGGCGAAGGAAGGCGAGTACGCGCAGCTCCGGTTGCCGTCGGGCGAGGTGCGCAAGTTCCACGTGAATTGCCGCGCCGTCGTCGGCCAGGTCGGCAACCTCGAGCACGAGAACGTGTCGCTGGGCAAAGCGGGCCGCAACCGCTGGCTCGGCAAGGCGCCGTCGGTGCGCGGCGTCGCGATGAACCCCGTCGACCACCCCATGGGCGGAGGCGAGGGCAAGACCTCAGGCGGCCGCCATCCGTGCTCGCCGTGGGGCAAGATCACCAAGGGCCTCAAGACCCGCCGTCGCAAGCTGAGCGATTCGCTCATCGTGCGCCGCCGGAAGAAGTAAGGGAGCCGGACACACATGGCGCGTTCCATCAAGAAGGGGCCGTACGTCGTCGACTCCCTCGTTCGCAAGATCGAGACGCTGAATCGGAGCGGGGAGAAGCGCGTGCTCAAGACCTGGGCGCGGCGCTGCACGGTGTTGCCGGAGTTCGTCGGCCACACGCTGGCGGTGCACAACGGCAACAAGTTCATCCCCATCTACGTGACCGAGAACATGGTGGGTCACAAGCTCGGCGAGTTCGTGCCGACGCGGGTTTTCCGCGGGCACACCGAGAAGGCCAAGACCGTCGAAACGCCCGGAAAGACCTGATCGCCATGGAAGCGAAAGCCATCCAGCGCTACGTGCGCATCACGCCGAGCAAGTGCAACCAGGTTCTCAACCTGATCCGCGGCAACACCGTGGAGCAGGCGCAGACCACGTTGCAGTTCACGCCCAAGCTGGGCGCGCGCATCGTGCAGAAGGTGCTCAAGTCGGCGGTCGCGAACGCGCTCCACGAGGGCAAGGTGCGCGTCGAGGACCTCTACGTGAAGGAAGCCGTGGTCGGCGCCGGTCCGACGCTGCCGCGCTGGCTGCCACGCGCGCAGGGCCGTGCCACGCCGATTCTCAAGCGCACGAGCCACGTCTCCGTGACCGTCGCCACGAGGGAGTTGGAAGGAGAGGGAGTCTAGAGCCATGGGTCAGAAAACCAATCCGATCGGTTTGCGCCTTGGGATCGTGAAAACCTGGGACTCGCGCTGGTTCGCGAAGAAGGGCTATGCCGAGATGCTGAAGGAGGACCTGCTCATCAAGCGGTACCTCAAGCGGCGTCTCTACCAGGCCGGCATCTCGAAGATCACGATCGAGCGCAAGGGCGAGAAGATCACGATCGGCATCAAGACCGCGCGTCCGGGCCTCGTCATCGGCCGCAAGGGCGAGCAGGTGGACAAGCTCTCCGAGGAGATGAAGCAGCTCACCAAGAAGCAGGTGCAGCTGAACATCGAGGAGATCAAGCGCGCGGACCTGGACGCCCAGCTCGTGGCGGAGCACATCGCCAAGCAGCTCGAGCAACGCGTTTCGTTCCGCCGCGCGATGAAGAAGGCGATCGCGTCGTCCATGCGCGCTGGCGCGCAGGGCATTCGCGTGAACTGCACCGGCCGCCTCGGCGGCTCGGAGATGGCCCGTTTCGAGACGTATCGCGAGGGGCGCGTGCCCCTGCACACCCTGCGCGCGGACATCGACTTCGCCCGCGCGACCGCGAACACGGCCTATGGCACGTGCGGCGTGAAGGTGTGGATGTTCCACGGCGAAGTGCTGGACAAGGCCGCGGCGGGGCACCCCACGGGTCCGGCCCCGACGGCTCGGTAGGAGAGCTCACCCATGTTGATGCCGAAGCGAGTCAAGTACCGCAAGACGCACCGCGGGCGCATGAACGGCAAGGCCTATCGCGGATCGAGTATCGCGTTCGGCGAGTACGGCCTTCAGGCGACGCAGCCGGCGTGGATCACGAGCCGCCAGATCGAGGCGGCCCGTGTCGCGATCACGCGCACGATCAAGCGTGGCGGCAAGGTCTGGATCCGCGTGTTCCCCGACAAGCCCGTCACGAAAAAGCCGGCCGAGACTCGAATGGGCAAGGGCAAGGGCGCTCCCGAATTCTGGGTCGCCGTCGTGAAGCCCGGTCGCGTGCTGTTCGAGATCGAGGGCATCACACGCCAGCTCGCGCGCGAGGCGTTCGACCTGGGTGCGTCCAAGCTTCCGATCAAGACGCGCTTCGTCGAGCGCCACGAACTGGGAGGAGAGTGACCATGCCCACCCGCGTGAAGGTCAGTTCCATCCGTGAGCTGGGCGTGGAGGAGATGCGCACGCGCGTCGCGGAGCTGCGCGAGGAGTTGTTCAACCTCCGCTTCCGCAACACGATGAAGCAGCTGGACAACCCGCTCAAGATCCGCGAGAGCCGCCGCGAGATGGCGCGCCTGCTCACGGTGCTGAAGGAGAAGGAGCGTACGGCCACGTCGCCGGGCGCCCCGAGCAAGCCATGACGACGGAACGCAATCGCAGGAAGACCCGCACCGGCAAGGTGGTGAGCGATCGCATGGACAAGACCGTGGTCGTGTCCATCGAGCGGCTCGTGAAGCACACCACGGTCGCTCGCTACGTGCGGCGGCGGGAGAAGTTCAAGGTCCACGACGAGAACAACGAGTGCAAGATGGGTGACGTGATTCGCTTCATGGAGACCCGGCCCATGTCCAAGGACAAGCGCTGGCGATTCGTGGAGTTCGTCGAGCGCGCCAGGTAGCCCGGGAGCCTAGCCATGATCCAGTTGCGAACGATGGTCACCGTGGCGGACAACTCGGGAGCGAAGCGCGCCCAGTGCATCAAGGTCCTCGGCGGTCATCACCGGCGGTACGGTCGTTTGGGCGACATCGTGGTTGTGTCCGTCAAGGACGCGATCCCTGGCGCTGCGGTGAAGAAGGGCGAAGTCGCGAAGGCAGTGGTCGTGCGGGCGGTGAAGGAGGTGCGCCGGAAGGACGGCTCCTACATCCGCTTCGACGAGAACGCGGTCGTCCTCATCAACAACGAGAAGGAGCCGCGCGGCACCCGCATCTTCGGGCCGGTGGCTCGCGAGCTGCGCGAGAAGCAGTTCATGAAGATCATCTCGCTCGCTCCGGAGGTGATCTGATGGG
>JAHFBX010000167.1 GCA_023249815.1 Candidatus Eiseniibacteriota bacterium | reverse complement strand
GACGACCGACATGAAATCGGGCGACGCCGTCATGCTGGCGCTCGCCGAGTCGCTGGACCTGGACGCGCTGCGCTTCGACCTCGCGTGCGTGTTCTACGACGCCGAGGAAGGCCCGGCCGAGCGGAATGGCTTGAAGCGGGTGCTCAGCGAGTCGCCCTGGCTCCGCGACGCGCAGCTCGCCGTGATCCTGGAGCCCACCGACCTCGCGGTGGAGCTGGGCTGTAACGGCATGCTGAACGTCGAGGTGTGCGTGCCCGGCGTGGCGGCGCACGCCGCGCGACCGTGGCAGGGGAAGAACGCCGTGGCCGAGGGCGCCGACTGGCTGCGCGACATCACGCGGTTCCCGGTCACGAGCCACAACGTCCAGGGGCTCGAGTTCCGCGAGACGCTCCAGGTCACCACGGTGCGCGCGGGCACCGCCCGCAACGTCGTGCCCCCCGAGATGGTGGTGAACCTGAACCACCGCTTCCCGCCGGGCCGCTCGATCGAGCAGGCCATCGCGGGACTGCGCGCGTGTGTGCCGCAGGGATTCGGGTTCGAGGTGGTGGACCAGGCGCCGCCGGGCGACGTGATCCTGGACCACCCCGAGATGCAGCACTTCATCGCGGCGAGCGGCGCGAGCGTCGCAGGCAAGCAGGGCTGGACCGACGTCGCGCGCTTCACCGCCGCCGGCGTGCCGGCGTTCAACTACGGGCCCGGCATCCCGGACCTCTGCCATCGCGCTGACGAGTACTGCCCGATCTCGAACCTCGGCGTGGTCTACGAGAACCTCGTGCGCTTCCTCTCCGAGGGCGCGGCATGAGCGGCGCGACCCCCGGACCGATCCATCCGCTGCTCACGAGCGGGGAGGAGTACCCGTTCGTGAAACTCGAGCGCCGCCGCCTCGAGCTGGCGCCGCCGGGCACCACGAGCATCAACTTCGGCATGGGCGACCCGCGTGAAGAGACACCCGCGTTCATCCGCGACACGCTGAAGCACGCGGTGCCCGCAGTCTCGAGCTACCCCGCGACGGTCGGCAAGCCCGAGCTGCGCGCCGCGTGCGCAGCGTGGTTGAAGCGTCGCTATGGCGTCGAGGTCGATCCCGAGCGTCACGTGCTGCCTGCGAACGGCACCAAGGAAGCCGTGTACCTGATGGCGTTCGCGATGGTGTCGCCGGGGAGCGCGCGCGACACAGTCGTGATCCCGACGCCCGCGTACCCGGTCTACGAGAACGGCGCGCGCTTCGCCGGCGCGAAGCCGCACTTCGCGCCGCTCCGGAGCAGCGACGGCTGGCGCTTCGTCCCCGAGCGCGTGCCGGACGAGGTGTGGAAGCGCACCGCGCTCTTGTGGCTGAACGTCCCGCACAATCCGACCGGTTCCCTGCTCGACCCGGCAACGGGTGCGCGCATCGTCGCGCTCGCGCGCAAGCACGGCTTCTGGGTCGCGAGCGACGAGGCGTACGGCGATCTCTGGTTCGAGGGCGGACCGCCGGGCACGCTGCTCCAGAACGGGCTCGACAACGTCATCGGGCTGTACACGCTCTCCAAGCGCTCGGCGATGACCGGCTATCGCTCCGGGTTCATGGCGGGCGACCCGCGGCTGATCGACGCACTCCGTCGCTTCCGCCCGAGCGTCGGGGTGGCGACGCCGGATTTCATCCAGGACGCGGCTATCGCGGCGTGGAACGACGACGCGCACACGCCCGCGACGCGCGCGGTCTACGCCGCCAAGCGTAAGCTCTTCCTCGACGAGTTCGCGCGCCGCGGCTGGACCGTCGAGGCGTCGGGGGCGACGTTCTACCTGTGGATGAAGGCGCCAGGAGGCGACGACGTCGGATTCGTGGAGTCTCTCTTGAGGCTCGGCGTCGTGACAACGCCGGGCTCGTTCCTCGGTCCGGGCGGCGAGGGCTACGTGCGCTGGGCACTGGTGCCCACGTTCGAGCATTGTCGCGAGGCGATCGCGCGGTTGGCTTCGTTGTCGGGGGTGAAGGCATGAGCGAAGCGAAGGTGCTGCGATGAGCGTCGTGAACGAGCTTCCGGTCGAACGCTGGCAGCGCACGATCAGCGCGGGCTTCGCGGGCACGCGTCCGCTGGACGACGCCGAGCTCCGCGGCGCCGTGGAAGGCGCGGTCGCGGCGCTCGATGCGGGCACGCTGCGCGTCGCGTCGCCGCCCGAGCGTGCCGGCGGCGAGTGGGTGACGCACAGCTGGTTGAAGCAGGCGATCCTCCTCTACTTCCGCATACACGTGAGCTCGACGATCCACGCCGGCGAGCTCGAGTATTTCGACAAGGTGCCGCCGAAGCGGAACCTCGAGGCGGCGGGCGTGCGCGTCGTGCCGCCGGGCGTCGCGCGCTACGGCAGTTTCCTCGAGCCGGGCGTCATCCTCATGCCGGGCTTCGTCAACATCGGCGCGCGCGTCGGCGAAGGGACCATGGTGGACACGTGGGCCACGGTCGGCTCGTGCGCGCAGGTCGGGAGACACGTGCACCTCTCGGGCGGCGTGGGGATCGGCGGCGTGCTGGAGCCGCCGCAGGCGCAGCCCGTGATCGTCGAGGACGACGCGTTCATCGGCTCGCGCGTGATCGTCGTCGAGGGCGTGCGCATCGGCGCCGGTGCGGTGCTCGGTGCGGGCGTCGTGCTCACCGCGAGCACGCCGATCGTGGACGTCACCTCGTTCAAGGCGGGGGAGACGAAGGGGTTTGTGCCGCCGCTCTCGGTGGTGATCCCGGGCACGCGGACCAAGAAGTTCGCGGCCGGCGACTACGGCGTGCCGTGCGCGCTGATCATCGGCAAGCGGAAGGGCAGCACGGACACCAAGACGAGCCTCAACGACGCGCTACGCGAGTACGGCGTCGCGGTGTGACGTCGGCCTCGATCCACTACCGAGCGTAGACGGTGTGCCAGCTCGGCATGCCGGCGCCGATGGCCGCGCCGAAGAGTGCGCCGACCGCCCCACCCAGGCCGAGGCCGATCGCGCCCCCGGCGACCATCGCGGCGCCGGAACCGTACGACCCACCGTATGAGTCGACGGCCGCGCCGAGCAGCGCGCCCAGCACACCGGCCGCGCCACCGACGGCCAACGCACCCCGAAGCGCGCCCTGCCCGGCGCTGGCTCCGCGCATGTCGATGCGATCGATGTCCCGCCAACGGAGAGCCTGGAGCCCGGCCACGGATTCGAGCGACGGCTCCGCGCGCAGCCCCGAGAGTCCGATGGTGTTCGCCTGGGACGCGTATCCGTGGAAGCAGCCGAACGAGCCATCGATCCGGAGCAGGCGGCCGGCGTCGATGCGGCTCAGCGCGCGTTGCACTTCGGGCCGCGCATCGGCGTCGAACGCTGAGGCGTTCGAGGCCGCCGTGTCGTTCGGCGCGCGCGTCGTGCCGGCGGCGACGGGTGCGGTCGCGAGCGTGATGTTCGCGGGCGCGCCGTTCGCGACGGAGTCGGGGGCTGCGGGAACGCCTGCGGAGTCCGTGCGCACGGTCGCGGGTGCGGCCTGCGCAACGACCTGGCGCTCCGGCACGACCGGCGCGACGTAGAGCGGCCGTTCCCGGATGACGCGAGCACCGAGGTATCCGCCCGCGATCCCGCCGACCAACACACCGGCGAAGAAGTAGTTCCGGACCTTGTGTGGCTCGTCGGTGCTGTAGCCGTTCGGGTAGGCCGGCAGGATCAGCCCGCCGAGACCGCCCATGACCGCCCCCATGATGCGGCCATAGGTCGTCCGAGTGGTCACGACATCGATGCGCTCGACACGCGACCACGGAAGAGGGTCGCTTGGCGGCGCGGCACGCCCATGGGGCGAGATGCCGTGAAGCCCGCGCGCATCGAGATCCTCCGCGCGGCACTCGAAGCGCTCGGCGCCGTTCGTCACGCGAAGCACCTGGCCCGAACGATGTCGGCGGCGCATCACCTCGAGCATCGTGGGCTCGGGCGCGGTGAAGCCGTTCGCAGGTGCCGAGCTTTCCGGAGCCGCGGCGAGCAGGAGCGAGAGCGCGAGGCTGGCGATCATCGGTTTGTGGTCCTCCGAGGATGGACGGGGTGGCCGCACCTCACGGTGCGTGGTAGAGCGGCTCCCAGATGGGGAAAGCGACTCCATAAGCGAGCCCGATCGATCCGCCGCCGACCGAGCCCGCCAATCCGATGAGGAAGCCACCCATGAGTTCGTCGAGACCGTTCTCGTGCGCCCACACACCGCCACCGATGACGCCCAGCAGGGCTCCGGCCCCGACACCGCATGCCGCGGTCCGCAGCGGACTGCGGCGTCGCACTTCGATCGTCCGGATGTCGTCCCACGCCAGCAGTTCGACCGGGCCGGACCACGTGCGTCGCGGATCCGGAGCGAGCGACGTCAGCCCGGAGTCGTGAACTCCCGCGACGTGCCCGATGAACATCCCCTGGCTCGTGCGCACGCGGAGCGGGAAAGCAGCCGTGCGTCGCGCCATCCGCTCGATGGCTCCGGGAGACCGATCGGACACGGGGAACTTCCCGAATGGCCCGAATGGCGTCACGTATTCCCGCTGCAACCGCGATCCATCCGCCGCGCGCTCATGCGCCGCGAGCGAAAGCTGCGGCGGGAGCGCGACGTGAAGGATGAGGAGCAGCCCACCAAGCTTCTTCAGGCCTGGCTCGAGACAGGGGATGGGTGGAGGTTGCCCCGGCCTCGGAAGGGGGAAGCCGCATCCGGTCGGCCGGCGGACCGGATCGCACGTTGCGGGTCGGACCTTGCGGGAACAAGGGAATTCGCGGCCAACCGCTGGCGGTCGCCGGATCCATCGCGTTCCTTGACCCCCTCGGAAAGGCCGCCCTAGACTCCGGAAGACCGCGCTCATGCCGTGTGCGAGGTCGATCAGAAATCGCGTTCGGAGGCAACGACTTGGCGACGATCCGGCTGGAAGGACTCTCGGTCTTCGGGCACCACGGCGCGCGCCCCTATGAAAAGGAGGCGGGCCAGCGGCTCGAGGTGGACCTCGAGCTCGTGCCGATGGACGTCCAGGCCGAGACGAGCGACCGGCTCGCCGACGCGGTGGACTACGACATGCTCTACCGTACGGTGCGTGAAGTGGTCGAAGGACGTAGTTTCCACTTGCTCGAGACGCTCGCCGCGACGGTCGCGAGCACCATCCTCGAGCGGTTCTCGATCCGGCGTGTGAAAGTGCGAATCGCGAAGCAGAATCTCGGCTGGACCACCGGTGGCCGCGCGGTCATCGAGGTGGTGCGGGAGCGTGTCGCGTGAGGGCGTTCATCGGACTCGGCTCCAATCTCGGGGATCGCGAGGCGAACCTGCGCCAGGCGCTGGAGTACCTCGCGCAGGCGCCGGAGACCACGGTCGTGCGCGCGTCGTCGCTCTACGACACCGAGCCCGTCGGCGTCGAGGACCAGCCGCACTTCCTGAACGCGGTGGCGCAGCTGGAGACGCAGCTCACGCCGCGCCAGCTGCTGTGGAACCTCATGCTCGTCGAGCGCCGGCTGGGCCGCGTGCGCTCGCAGCGCTGGGGCCCGCGCACGATCGACCTCGACCTGCTGCTCTACGAGGACGTCGTGATCGAAGATCACGACCTCGAGCTTCCGCACCCCGAACTCGCGAAGCGTTCGTTCGTGCTGGTGCCGCTCGTCGAGTTGGAACCGCTGTTGCCGCATCCCGTGACCCGCGAGACCATGCTCGCGCTGCTGCATCGACTCGGAGCGCGCCCGCTCGTCAAGCACGGCTCGCGGATCTGGAACTGATCGCGCGTGCGGGCGTCCACGGACGGACGGAGTGAGCGGCGAGGGGAGCGTCGCGCGTGAGCGTGGGCGAGAACCGGTACCTGGTGATCGAGGGCGTCATCGGCGCCGGCAAGACCAGCCTGTCGCGCATGCTCTCGGACCGGCTGTCCGCGCAGCTCGTGCTGGAGGAGGTCGAGGAGAATCCGTTCCTCAAGGACTTCTACCGTGATCGCACGCGGTTCGCGTTCCAGACCCAGATGCACTTCCTGTTCAGCCGCTACCAGCAGCAGCGGAACCTGCGCCAGACCGACCTGTTCAGCGACAAGCTGGTGGCGGACTACCTGTTCCAAAAGGACCGCATCTTCGCGAGCCTGAACCTCGTGGACAAGGAGCTGGCGCTGTACGAACGGCTCGTGGGCTGGCTCGAACTGGACGTCGTCAGGCCGGACGTGGTCGTGTACCTGCAGGCTAGCACCGAGACGCTCATGGAACGCATCACAAGAAGGAACCGCTCGTTCGAGAAGGACATGGACCGCGACTACATCGAGCGGCTGAACGAGGCGTACAACCACTACTTCTTCCATTATCACGACACGCCGTTGCTGGTGGTGAACACGAATCGCATCGACTTCGTGAACCAGCCCGACGACTTCGAGGATCTGTTGAAGCGGATCCTCTCGCACCACCAGGGGACGCTCTACTACACGCCCCTCGAGAAAGGTGGACCCGTATGAGCGGCGAGGCCAAGGTGGGCGCAGGTACCCCGCGCTCCAAGATCACCGCCCCGGCCGTGGTGGCGCTCAAGCGGAAGGGCGAGCCGATCACGGTGGTGACCGCGTACGACTTCCCCACGGCGCGGCTGGCCGACCAGGCCGGCGTCGAGATCCTGCTCGTGGGCGATTCGCTCGGCACCGTGGTGCTCGGCTACGAGAGCACGCTGCCGGTGACCATGGCGGACATGCTGCACCACACGCGCG
>JAHFBX010000166.1 GCA_023249815.1 Candidatus Eiseniibacteriota bacterium | reverse complement strand
GGACGGGGACGGTTGAGGGCTTCGCCGACTCGTGGCGGGCGGACATCCGGCTCATGATGACGATCATGTCGCTCGCGGTCGGCTTCGTGCTCCTGATCGCGTGCGCGAACGTCGCGAACCTCATGCTTGCCCGTGCCTCGGCCCGGAAGCGCGAGATCAGCGTGCGCCTGGCGCTCGGCGCCTCGCGCGGCCGCATCGTGCGCCAGCTCCTCACCGAGAGTTTGATCCTCTCGCTCGGCGGGGCCGTCGTGGGCACCGCGCTCGCGGTGATCGGGAACCGGCTGTGGATCGGGATGATCCCGCTCGAGCTCCCGTTCTGGATGAAGTTCGAGATCGACCTCCCGGTGCTCGCGTTCACGGTGGTGATCTCCGTCCTTTCGGCGATCGTGTTCGGTCTGCTTCCGGCGTTCCAGGCGTCCGACACCCGGCTCTCCGAGGCGATCCGCGAGGGTAGTGCGCAGGCCGGCACCGGCCACGCGCGGCACCGCATGCGAAGCGCGCTTGTCGTGGCCGAGGTCGCGCTCTCGCTCACGCTGCTTGTCGCCTCCGGGCTCATGGTCCGGAGCCTGTTCTCGATGCTGGACAGCGAGAGACTCGTGCGCTCCGAAGGCGTCTACACCGCGCGCTTCCTGCTCCCTATCGCCACCTGGACGGGTGACTCGGCACGACGCGAGTTCTGCGACCGTGTCTACCCGCTGGCCCAGAGCCTGCCGGGCGTGCAGTCCGCATCGATGGTGACCATGTTGCCGCTCAATCGCGGGAGCTGGTCCCGGACCGTCGTGGGAGAGATCGGGGCGCGCACGGACGAGAAGCGCGCCGCCAAGGTGAACTTCGCGGAGTGCTACCCCGGCTATTTCCGGACGCTCGGGATCCCGATGCACTCGGGGCGCGACTTCACGCTCGCCGACGGGCCCGGCAGCCCATCCGTGTGCATCGTGGATCGGGCGATGGCGAAGTTGATGTGGCCGGGCAAGGACCCGCTCGGAATGCGGGTGAAGGCGACCTTCGACGAGCGGAAGCTCGGATGGTGCACGGTGATCGGCGTGGTCGGCGACGTCCCCGCGAACCTCGAGGACACCGAAGACCGCGTGGACGCCACGATGTTCGTGCCGCATCGGCAGGAGCCGGACCAGCAGCTCACATGGGTCGTGCGCACGAGCGGCGATCCCATGTCGGTCGCCGGCTCGATGCGGCAGTTCATGAAGTCGCACGCGCCGGACGTCCCGCTCACCGACGTGCGCTCGATGCACGAGGCGGTGAAGTTCGCAGTGTGGACGCACCGGCTCTTCGGCTCGCTCATGGCGGTGTTCGCAGTGCTGGCACTCGTCATCGCGGCGGTCGGCCTTTACGGAGTCATGGCCTACTCCGTGGCCCAGCGAACGCAGGAGATCGGCATCCGCATGGCGCTGGGCGCGGACGCCCGCTCCGTCGTGAACCTCGTCGTGGGTCAGGCCCTGCGCCTGACGCTCATCGGCGCCGGGATCGGTCTCGCCGCCGCGTACGCGCTCACTCGCATGATGACGAGCGTGCTGTTCGGCATCTCGGCCACCGATCCGCCCACCTACATCGGCGTCGTGTTGATCCTCGCGCTCTCCTCGCTGCTCGCGGCCTGGGTGCCGGCGCACCGCGCGACCCGCGTGGACCCGATGCGCGCGCTGCGCTGCGATTGAGCATCGTATGGATGCCCTTGCCCAGGACCTCAAGTACGCGTGGCGCTCGCTGAAGCGCGCACGGCTGTTCTCGTTCACCGCGCTGCTGATCCTGTCGGTCGGTACCGGCGTGGCCGCGGCGATGTTCGGGATCGTGCATCACCTGATGGTGAACCCGTATCCCGTGCCGGGCCACGGACGGGTGGTGACGGTCTCGGACCGCGTCGTGTCGCGCGGCGAAGGCCGTGGCGCGCTGTCGGCGCCGCGCCTGCTCGCGCTGCGCGGGGGTGTCTCCGCGTTCGAGCGGCTGGAGGGCTATCGCTTCGACGACGCCGTGCTCGAGCAGACCGACGGTTCCGAGCACCTCGTGGCCGCGCGCGCGACGCCCGGACTATTCCATGCGCTCGGCGTCACACCGCGCATCGGGCGGGCCTTCACCGCGGCCGACGGCGAGCCGGGCGCGCCCGCGGTGGCGATGATCTCGGAACGCTTCTCGAACGCGCATGCCGCCTCGGGCGCGGGACGCGTCGGGGCGACGATCCGCGTGGATGGCGTCCCGACGCTGGTGGTCGGCGTGGTGCCGGTCCGCGCCGAGGTCCCCGTCGGCGCCGATCTGTGGCGGCCGCTACCGCTCGCCACCGACGCGCCGCGCGGTGAACGCGCGCTTTACGGCGTGGCGCGACTCCGCGACGGCGTCCCGCTGGCCGCCGCGCGCACGCAACTCTCGCGCGTCGGTCGCGAGCTGTCGCGTCAGTTCCCCGACACCGACGGTGACCTCGCGCCCGAACTGCGGCCCATCGCGCAGGGCATTCAGGACCCGATCTCGCCGATGTTCGAGCGCGTCGCGAGCGTCGCGGTGCTGCTGACATTGTTCGTCGTGGCCGCGAACCTCGCCGGACTCCAGCTCGCGCGCGGCGCCGCGCGCCGCCGCGAGTGGGCGGTGCGCGCCGCGATCGGCGCCTCGCCGGCGCGCCTCGCCCGCCAGAGCATGGTCGAGAGCCTGCTGCTCGCCGCGACGGGTGGCGTGCTGGCGTGGTGGGTGGCGCAGCTCGCGGTGGCGGCGGTGAAGTCGTCCGTGCCGCCCACGGTCACTCGCTACATCCCGGGCTGGAGTGCGATCGGCGTGGACGGCACGCTGCTGGCGCTCGTCTTCGGCGTGAGCGCCGCCGTCGGACTGGCGTTCGGCTGGGTCCCCGCGCTCCACGCCGGACGCACGGACGCGCAGGCGGCGTTGCGTGCCGGGGGCTCGGGCGCGATCGGTGCCCGCCACCAGCGTGTGCGCGCGACGTTCGTGATCGCGGAGGTCGCGCTCTCGCTCGTGCTGCTCGTGGGCGGTGTGCTCATGCTGGACGGATTCCGGCGGCTGGCCGGCAGCGAGCTGGGCTTCGATCCGCGCGGCGTGTTGACGCTGCACACCACGCTCCGGAAGCCCGCCTACGCCGACGCCACGCAACGCGTCGCGTTCCATGATCGCCTCGTGGAGCGCGTCGCGGCGCTTCCGGGCGTCGAACAGGCGGGCATGATCAGTCGCCTGCCGTCCTCCGGCAGCACGTCCGTGGTGGGGCTCGTGCCCGAAGGCGGCGCCTTCACGAGCGAACGCCCGCTGCGCGCTTCGCTGCGATTCGTGACGCCACACGCGCTCGAGGTGCTGCGGCTTCCGATCGTCCGCGGACGCGGCATCGCCACCGGCGATGCCTCCGATGCCCCGGACGTCACGGTCGTGAACGAGGCGTTCGCGCGCCACGCGTGGCCGGGCCGCGACCCGCTCGGCCGGCGCATCACGATCGCGGACGACGCGGGTCCGCGCGTCGCGACGGTCGTGGGTGTCGCGCGCGACGTGAAGCGGAACTGGTTCGAGCGCGACGTGGCGGACATGGCCTACGTGCCGGATGCCCAGTGGGGCGCCGGCAGCATGAGTCTCGTGGTGCGCGCGCGCGATCCGCTCGCGCTCGCGCCGTCCGTCCGGCGCGTGCTCACCGCGCTCGACCCGGGGGTTCCCGCGCAGCGCCTCACGACGCTCGAGCGCTTCCTCGCGGAGGCCACCTCGGGGGTGCGCCTGGGAGCGTCGGTCATGAGCTGGCTCGGCGTGTTCGCGCTGATCCTCGCCGCCATCGGGCTCCACGGCCTGGTCGCCTACCAGGTGGCGCAACGCGGCCAGGAGTTCGGCGTGCGCATGGCGCTGGGCGCTCGTCGCGAGGACATCCTCGCGCTCGTCCTCGGCGAAGGCTCGCGACTGGTCCTGACCGGGCTCGTCTGCGGCGCACCCGTCGCCCTCGCGCTCGGCGCGGTGATGACGGCGACGCTGTTCGGCGTGGTACGCCCCGACGCGATCACGCTCAGCGGCGTGCTCTTGCTCTCCAGCCTCGCCAGCGCGCTGGCGCTCGCCGCGCCAGCCTGGCGCGCGAGCCGTCAGGACCCGATGCAGGCGCTGCGCAGCGAATGACACGCCAGGAATCGCCCCCCGCGACTCGCTCCCCGAGGAGAAGGCTGATGAAGCTCCGTTGCTGGTGGATGCTCGTGTTGCTCCCGGTTCCCGCGCTCGCGGCGGACGATCCCGCGACGCTCTTCGACCGTGGCTTCCTGCGCCGCGCCGGGACGCTGTGCGAACAGCGCCTCGCCGCGAATCCGAACGACGCGGTGGCGGCGGCGTTCCTGTCGCGCGTGCGCGCCGACCAGGGGCAGCTGGACGAAGCCATCCGGCTCGCCACGTCGGCCGTTGCGGCGGACGCGAAGAGCGCCGACGCGCAGTACGCGTTGAGCGAAGCGCAGGGGCGCAAGGCGCAGTCCGTGGGCATGCTGCGCGCGGCCGGGTACGCCGGCAAGCTCAAGAAGTCCGCGGAGGCCGCGCTGGCGCTCGATCCGCGTCACGTGGACGCGCTCGAGATATTGGTCGACTTCCACCGCAAGGCGCCCGGCATCATGGGGGGCGACAAGAAGAAGGCCGCCGAGTACCTCGAGCGCCTCATGCAGGTCGATCCCGCGGCGGGCTGGCTCAAGCAGGCGAGCATCGCGTTCGGCGACAAGGACACGACGCAAGGCGGCCAATGCTACGAACGCGCCTTCGCGCAGGCGCCGCAGTCGGGTCGTGCCGCCGTCGCGCTCGCGTCGTGGCTCGCGCCGCGTTGGCGCGATCCGGCGCGCGCGGAGAAGCTGGCGCTCCAGGTCACGCAACAGGAGCCGTGGCGCGTGGGCGGCTGGCAGGTGCTGGCGGCCCTCTACGCGTTCCAGGACCGCTGGGATGAGCTCGAGTCCGTGCTGCAGCGTTCCGAGGCCAGCGAGCCGACGCACCTGGCGGCGTGGTTCCAAGCCGGTCGCCAGCTCGTGGTGAACGGCAAGGAGCCTGCGCGCGCGGAGCGCTACCTCAGGCATTACCTGTCGCGCGAGCCCGAGATCGGCGGTCCGTCGGCGGCCGCGGCGCGCTGGCGGCTCGGTCAGGCCCTGGAGAAGCAGGGGCGGACGGCCGAGGCCACGGCCGAGATCGCGGCCGCGGTGAAGGCCGATCCCAAGCTCGAGGACGCGAAGAAGGACTTGAAACGATTGAAGGGCTGAGACACGCGGAGGTTCCCATGGAAACGCCAACCGCTGCCCCGCTCGCGGGCGCACGAGATGCCACGCAAGAGCCGCTCGTCCGTCTGCGCGGCGTGGAGAAGAGCTTCGACCACGGCGCCGGGCGATTCCACGTGCTGCGGCGCATCGACCTCGACGTGCGACCCGGGGAGTTCGTGTCCGTGATGGGTCCCTCGGGCGCGGGCAAGTCCACGCTGCTGCACCTGCTCGGACTCCAGGACAGCGACTGGACCGGTGAATTCCAGCTGGGTGGCGTGGACGTCGGCCCGTTGGACGGCAAGGCACGCTCGCGCCTCCGGAACGAGAACATCGGGTTCGTGTTCCAGAGCTACCACCTGCTGGACGAACTCACCGTGGCGGAGAATCTCGAGGTGCCGCTGTCCTATCGCTCGGTGAAGCGCTCCGAACGCGAGTCGCTCGTCGCCGAGGCGCTCGATCGCTTCGGTCTCGTGGCGCGTGCGAAGCTCTACCCACGCCAGCTCTCGGGAGGGCAACAACAGCTCGTGGGCATCGCGCGCGCGCTCGTGGCGCGGCCACGGCTGCTGCTCGCCGACGAGCCCACGGGCAATCTCCACTCCGACCAGGCCCGCGAGATCATGAAGTTGTTTCAGGAACTGAACGCGGGCGGCACCACGATCGTTCAGGTGACGCACTCTGAGGAGAACGCCAAGTACGGCAGCCGCGTGATCCAGCTTCGCGACGGCTGGATCGACTCGGACCAACGCGGGCGCTAGCCGGAGCGGAAGCAGCCGGGCTAGAGTCGGTCGGTGGAATCCGAAGAACCCGGCTACATCGAACCCGACCCCGACGAGCCGCCACCCCTGGAGCTGGGGCGGGCGGTCGGAGACGTGCTGCCGTGGGGCTCGACCGCGGTGATGTTCGTGTGGGGTGCGCTGTTCCTGTGGTTCGCCGCACGCGGCCAGACCGGCGACACGAACGCGTATCTCGCATGGGGCGCCAACACGCTGGGCGGCGCGCCCGGCGAGACCGCGTGGCGGCTGCTCGCCTCGACGTTCCTGCACGCGGGCTTCGCCCATGCCGGCATGAACGCGCTGAGCCTGCTGTTGTTCGGCTCGAGCGTCGAATCCGTGTTCCGGCGCTGGGCGTTCTGGATCGTGTACACGCTGGGCGGTACTGCCGCTTCGCTCGGGAGCCTGCAGTGGCACGTGTGGCGGCACGGCGACACCGCGCACATCAGCGTCGGCGGTTCCGGAGCGATCTTCGCGCTGGGTGGCGCGCTGCTCGCGTCCTCGCTCCGGCTCCGCACCCGGCTCGCGGTGGGCCGCGCGCGCGCTCTCGCCGCGGGGGCGCTGTTCCTGCTCCTCCAGAGTCTCGCCGCCGGGTTCACTCGCCTCGGCACCGATAACGCGGCGCATGCCAGCGGGCTCGTGGCCGGGTTCGCGATCGGCATGCTCATGCCGCTCTCACCACGGCTGGGTGACCAGCCAA
>JAHFBX010000165.1 GCA_023249815.1 Candidatus Eiseniibacteriota bacterium | reverse complement strand
CACCGCCGGCGGCGCCATGCCGCGACTGCCGCGCGTCAGGTGGCTCTGCGCGACGCCCTCCCAGGCCGGGGCGTAGTTCGGGTCCAGCTCCAGCGCCCGCGCGAAATGACGCAAGCTCAAGTCGATCGCCTGCGGCGAAGTCTCGGCGGAGGCGTGGCGGCCTTTCAGGTACTCGACGTGCGCCTCGGGATTCACGGTGCGCCGCTTCGCGAGCTGCGTCTCCTCGCGCGGTGACACCTGTACCGCGATCTCCTTCGCCACGGTCTCGGCGATACGGCTCTGGAGATCCAGCACGTCCTCGATCTCGCCGTCGTAGCGATCGGCCCACAATGTCTCGTCCGTGCCCGCCGAGGCGAGCTGCACCGTGACGCGCACGCGCTTGCCCACGAGCAGCGCCGAGCCCTCGAGGATGGCGTCCACGTTCAGCTCGCGCGCGATCTCGGGAAGGGCTCGCTTCACGCCCTTGTATCTCATGGCTGAAGTGCGCGAGATGACGCGCAGCGCCTTCAGGCGAGCGAGCTCCGAGATGAGCGCCTCGGTCATGCCGTCGGCGAAGTACTCCTGCGAGGGATCGTGGGAGACGTTCTCGAGCGGCAGCACGACGAGCGAGCGGATGACGCGCCGCTCCGGCTCAACCGCGTCTCGGTGCTGGCGTCGTTCGGGCGCGCCGCGGCGATCCGCAGCCGCTCCGACCGGGGTCATCCGCTTCAGGCGCTGCAACTCGTTGGACACGTCGAGCGCGGTCTGGAAGCGTGCACGCGGGTCCTTCTCGAGGCAGCGACTGACGATGCGATCGAGATCGCTCGTGAGTTCGCCGCGCAACTGGACCAGCGGCTTCGGAGCGTCCCGGAGGATCGATGAACTCACATCCGCCAGCGTGGCGCCGGCGAATGGACGTCGCCCGGTGGCGAGTTCGTACAGCATGATGCCGAGCGCGAACAGATCGGTGCGCGCGTCCGTGGGCTCGCCGCGAAGCTGTTCTGGCGCCATGTAGGGCACCGTCCCCATGACCTGGCCCGGAGTCGAGAGCGGCGTCGTGGCCGTGGCTGCCTGCGCGAGTTCCATCTCCTGCGAATGCTCGTCGAGTTTCGCCAGACCGAAGTCCAGCACCTTGACGCGGCCCTCGCGCGTCACCATGACGTTCGCGGGCTTCAGGTCGCGATGCACGACGCCCTTCTCGTGCGCGGCGGTGAGCGCGTCCGCGATGCCGATACCCAGGTCGGTCAGGCGCTCCGCGGGCAGGCCCTGCGGCGTCACCAGTGCGTCCAGGGTCTGGCCCTCGACCAGTTCCATGGTGAGGAAGCGGACGCCGTCCGTGTCCTCGATGGTGTAGAGCACGACGATGTTGGGGTGATTGAGCCCGGCCACCGCGCGCGCTTCGCGCTCGAACCGGGCGAGGCGGTCGGGATCGCGTGAGAACGCGTCGGGCAGCACCTTGAGCGCCACCTCGCGCCGGAGCCGACTGTCCCTCGCGCGATACAGTTCGCCCATGCCGCCGGCGCCGATCCGGGTGAGGATCTCGTAGGTGCCGAGGCGTGTGCCGGGCGTGAGTGCCATGCTGCGAATCTACCTCACCTCACCGCGCGCGCCAGTGATGCAGGCCCGCACGGCGAGGCAGGCTCGCCAAGCGATGTCAGCCGATCGCGGTCTCGCGCACGACCTGCACGTGACGCTCGGCGGCCCACGGCCAGCTGAAGCGCGCAGCGAGCGATCGGTTCGCGCGGTGCGAGTGCCACTCGAGGCGCGGTCCCTCGCCGGCCAGGTCGTCGGCGAAGTCCGGGTCCACCGCCTCGGCCGCGACGAACGCGGCGTCACGCGGATCGGGGCCGGCGCGCCTCGGCCGCGACGGCGGCGCGGCGCGGTGCTTCTGGAGGTGCCGCGCCACCCAGCCGCTCATGCGCGGCCGCAGGTCGGCGAGCACGTTGAAGCACTCGTGGGCACCCCGCGGATAGTAGATGAGCTCCCGCTCGCAGCGCGCGTGCGTGAAGATGCGCTTGGCCTCGTCGCTCGGTGTGATCATGTCGTGCCCGCCCCCGGCCAGCATGAGCGGCGCCTTGAAGTCGGGCAGCGTGTGCTCGAGCGTGATGCGCGGGATGAACCGGTCCATCTCGTCGATGCTCATGGCATAGAGCGACGCCAGTTCCTTGCGCATCGAGAACAGCGTCACGTTCCAGTACACGTCCACGGAGTAGGGTGGACTCACCGCGGCCACGCAGCGCACGCGCTGGTCGTAGGACGCCATGCGGATGGCGGCATAGCCGCCAAGCGAGAGCCCCATGTAGGCCACCGCGTCGGAGTCCAGCTCGGGCATGGATTCGATGTGGTTCATGATCGCCACGCCGAGCGGCCTCGGCTCGGCCACCGTGCCGAGGCGATGAAACGTCTGGCCGAGCCCCGGCCCGTCGAGCGTGACGGTCGCGACGCCGCGCTCGAGGAACGCGTCGGACCAGTCGTGCAGTTCCTCCTTCACACCGTTCGTGCCGTTGAAGATCACCACCACGGGATGCGGCGCGGGCCCGTCGGGCAGCCGCAGGCAGCCGCGCACCACGCGCTTGCGGAACTCCACCTCGAACGGCAGCACAGGGTTGGGCACGAGCGGGCCGGCGGCGGCGTAGGCGCGGACGCACTGATCGTGCAGGCGCTGCTTGCGCGCGGGGTCCATGAACACGACGTACTGGGCGAAGTTGTAAGCGGCGCTCGCCCACAGGAAGCGCTGGCTGGCCTGGGCGGATTTGCCCAGCGTGAGGGCGTCCTGCCCCGCCTGTTCGTGCGCGCGGCCCAGGCTCTCCCACTCGTCCACCCAGGAGGTGAGGCTGGTGATGCGCCCGAGCACGAGCTCCAGGTCGGCGGGCGTGATGCCGTTGTTCGTGAACTGGAGCTTGGCCCACGCCGGCATCTGCCGCGTGAGCCCGAGGCGAAGGCTCAGCCGGACGAACCCCGGCCGCAAGAGCTGCCCGCGGAGCAGGTGCGGCACCAGCAGTTCGAGTCTTCCGCCCTTCACCTGCATCCTGTCCTCGCTCGCTCAGGGACGGCCGCGCGTGCCGGGTGGCCGGCGGGTGCGTGTTCCACCGGGGATTCAGTGCACTGCGCGTGCCACCGATAGCTTACTCGCACGCATGCCGCTCGGGGCGCGCGCGTCGCTCGAATTGCACGAAACTGGACGTCGTGATGCGGAAGGCCGTGTGGAGCGCGCGCCACTCGGCGTGGCGAGGTGGACTCAGCCGAGTGCCACGAGTCGCCGGTATTCGGCGAGCAGTCGCAGCGCCACGTCCCGCGACGGCACGGGTCGGCCGGCGACTGCGGCGAGCGGCAGCACCTCCTGCACCGAGTTGGTGACGAACACCTCATCGGCCATGCGCAACATCTCGAGGCTCACCGAGCCCTCGCGCGCTTCGAGCCCGATCGAGCGCGCCAGCCTCAGCACGCACGCGCGCGTCACCCCCGGCAGCACGTCGGACTCGAGCGGCGGCGTCACGACCAGGCCGTCGGGCCGCACCACGAACAAGTTGCTCACCGCACCCTCGAGCACGTGTCCGGCCGGCGAGACGAGCAGCGCCTCGTCCGCGCCGGCGGCGCGCGCCTCCTCGCGCGCGAGGTCGTAGGCGAGCCGGCTCGTGGTCTTGTGGCGGCCCAGCCGCCCGGGCGCGAACGGCGTGCGCGACACGATCGCACTGCCGCCGGCCGGACCGTCGCCGCTCGGGTGCCGCATGCGTGCGCCGGCCCACAGCCGGCCGCCCAGGGACTCGGTCTCGACCCAGGCGCCCGTCCGCACCGGTCGTCCGCCCGGGATGCCGCGCGTCACCGTGATCCGCACCACGGCGTCGGTGAGTCTCTCTGCCTCGAGCACCTCGTCCACGGCCTCGCGCAATCGCGCCGGTGACGGAGGCACCGGGAAACCCAGCTCGGCGGCGGAGAGGACGAGCCGCTCCATGTGCTGCTGCCACGCGAACGGGCGGCCGGCATAAGTCCGCAGCGTCTCGAACAGCGCGCCGCCATCGCGCGCGCCGCGGTCCCACAACGAGATCGCGGCCTCGTGGCCGCGCACGAGCGAGCCGTTCAGCCACACGGCGCGGTCCGGAATCCTGGCGCCGGGAGGGAGCGGCAGCTTCGCAGGAGGCGGAGACATGGACGCGGACGTTAGCGCGGGCGGCCGCGCATGTCAGTCGGCCGCGTCAAGCCGCACGTCACCCAGCACGCTCGCGAACGCCGCGCGCAGGCCCTCCGCCTTCGCCAAGGACTCCTGGTACTCGGCCTCCGAATCGCTGTCCGCGGTGATGCCACCGCCCGCGCTCCAATAGAGCGCCTCGGGCGTGGCGACCGCGGTACGGATGGCGATGTTCCAATCCGCGTCCCCGTCCCAGCCCACCCAGCCGATCGCGCCTGTATAGAAGTGGCGGCGGACGGGCTCCAGCGACTCCAGCACCTCCATGGCGCGGATCTTCGGCGCGCCGGTGATGCTGCCGCCCGGGAAGCAGGCGTCGAGGAGCGCCCACGCGTCCATCCCGGCGCGAAGCCGCCCGGTCACGGTGCTGGTCAGGTGCCAGACCTGAGGAAACTGCTCGAGCGCGCACAGTTCGGGCACGCGCACGCTGCCGGTCTCGCACACCCGGCCGAGGTCGTTCCGAAGCACGTCCACGATCATCACGTTCTCGGCGCGGTCTTTCGCGCTGGCTTGCAGCTCCGCGGCGAGCCGAACGTCGTCGAGTGCATCCGAGCCGCGCGGGCGCGTGCCCTTGATGGGACGCGACTGCACCTCGTCGCCGCGCCGGCGCAGGAACGACTCGGGGCTCGCGGACAGCACCGCGTGGTCGCCGCACAGGAGC
Organism: Candidatus Eiseniibacteriota bacterium; assembly: GCA_023249815.1. Lineage (GTDB taxonomy): Bacteria > Eisenbacteria > RBG-16-71-46 > RBG-16-71-46 > RBG-16-71-46 > JAIOPA01. The sequence goes on along the minus strand of JAHFBX010000165.1, from coordinate 1,844 downwards.
GTCGCCGCGAATGGCGACGGCGTGTGCGCGCGCAGCGCCTGGTCCAGGGAGAGAGCGTGCGTGTGCGCGCCGCGCAAGGGCAGCGACCAGCGTTGCGACAGGTTCGCCTGGAAGATGTCGCCTCGCCGGATGGCGTCGCGCACGTCGTCCACGGCGCGCCGGTAGCCGTCGGGCGTGAACGTGCTGCGTGCGACATGTCGCGCACGGGGGAGCGGCGGCGCTGAGGACGCGCTCGGAGCCCCCGACTCGAGCCGCTCGCGGAATCGTTCGAGCCGCGCACTCGCCCGCTCCGCGCGCGCGTCGTCTCCCGCCGGCAGCCCGCTCGAGAACAGCCAGGTGCGCCCCGTGTCGTGGTCGTGGGCACCCACCACGTCATAGAGTCCCACCAGCCGGTCCGGTAGCATCAAGTCGTCGCGCGCCCTTTCGGGCAGCCGTTCGAGCCGGCGCCCGTAGTCGTACGCCCAGTAGCCCACGGCCCCGCCCGCGAACGGCACGCCGGCCTCGCGCGCGCGGTCCGGCGCGGCGACGCGCGCGGCGCACTCGCGGAAGCGCGCCGCGAGCCCGAGCGCGTCGTCGCCGCGAAAGCTCGCGAACGGATCGGCGCCGAACAACGTCCAGCGCGCTTGGCGTCTGCTGGCGCCGGGATCGGCGAGCGACGAGCGCAGCACGAACGCGCCGGGCCAGGCGCCGAGGGCGGCCAGGGGGTCCCACTGCGGGAACACCTCGTGGGCGAGGGTTGGAAGCGCGGTGAGCGTGCGTGCCATGCGGCAAGCCTACCCGGTCCCTCCGGGTGCCGCCCGAACACCAGGTCCATGCGACCACGTCAGGAACAGGCGCGGCCGGAAGGTGGCTCCGCGCCTCCGCGGCAGCGGCGGAACCACCCGAATCCCGCATGGACCGAAGTGAGAACACGGCCCTATGCTTGAGCGCGTCACCAGGCAGGGAGGCCGTGTGCCTGCCGTCGTCCGTCACCCTCCCGTCCCTGGAGGCGCGTCCTTGCGCAGGGTTCCGCCGCGTGCGGTGCTGCTCACCGCGATGCTCCTCGCGAGCGTCGCACCTGCGCATGCCCAGGCGATCGTGAACGGCAGTTTCGAGGCCGGGCCGGTGATCCCGCTCGCGAATCCGATCTTTGCTGTGGCGCCCGGCAACACCGCGCTCACGGGCTGGACCGTCACCGGCGGCGCGGTGAACATCGTCACCGACAACTACTGGGCGCCCTACGCCGGGCAGCGAAGCGTCGTTCTCAGCAGCACGGGTCCGGGGGCCATCGAACAGGCGTTCGCGTCGTCGCCAGGCTCCGTCTACCGGCTCACGTTCTGGCTCACCGGTGAACCGTTCTCGTCTCCGACGCTCAAGCACGTTCGCGTCACGGCGGGCTCGGCCACGCAGGACTTCACGTACGACATCACGCCGGCATGGCACTGGGACATGCACTGGCTGCAGCAGTCGCTCGACTTCACCGCGAACAGCACCAGCACCACGCTCAAGTTCGCGAGCCTGGACGCCGGCGCGTGGGGCCCGGCGCTCGACAGTGTCAAAGTGGTGTTCGTCTCAGCGGACGTACGTAGTTCGCATGTGCTTTCGCTGTCGCGTGTCTCGCCCGACCCCGTGCAGAGCGCAGGACGCATCACGTTCTCGCTGCCCGAGCCCGGACGTGCGCGGCTCTCGGTCTACGACGTGCAGGGCCGCGAACTCTTCCGGCTCGCCGATGGTGAACACGCCGCGGGCCCGCACGCGGTGGCATTCGCGCCCGCGCGCTCCGGCGTGCGCCCCGGACTGTGCGTGGCCGTCCTGCAGGCCGCAGGACGCACGCTCGTGCAACGCTTCTTCGTGCTCCAGTGAAA
>JAHFBX010000012.1 GCA_023249815.1 Candidatus Eiseniibacteriota bacterium | reverse complement strand
CTTGATCTCGTCGATCAGCGTCTGGCGGCCCTTGAACAACCCGGCGGACTTGTTCCAGTCGACGCTCGTCGTGGCGCCGGCCCCCACCGACAGCGGGCCCCAGAGCTGCACGCCATTCGCCTGCACCTGGGCCAGCGTGAGCCCGAGCAGCGTGCCCGAGGGCACGATCCACACCTCGATGTTCGCCGTGGAGCCGGTGCTGTTCTTGAAATCGCCGATCAGCGCAAGGTCCTCGACGCGCTTCAAGTCGTCCTTGTGATCGTAGTAATCGCCGATCGTGTTCAGGTCCACGTCCACGCCGGTCAGCGTGGCGCCGTTCACGACGTGGAATGGGCTCGGCAGCTCGTACGTCACCACGAACTGCCCGGAGATGAGGAAGCACCCGGCCGCCGCCAGCGCGGCCAGCGCCAGGACCGGCACAGTGGTGCGAAGCATGTTCATGGTCGGGGTCCCTTTCACGGCATGCTGAAGATGGAGTAGGAGGCGCCGAGCGTGATATTCACCATCTTGCGCGCCACGTCGCCGTCGGCGGCCGCCTGCAACTCACCGCGCAGGTGCACGCCGAGCTTGGGCATGGGCGAGAGCCCGAGCCCGAGCCCCATGTGGTACGAGGTGAACGACTCGTCCTGGCCGGTGCGCTTGAACTTGGCGGAGCCGATCCCGACGTAGGGATAGAAGCTGAACGGCCCCCCCAGCGTGAGCATGGCGTTCGCGCCGAACGTGGTGACATCAGAGCCTTCGCGCGTCGTGCTGATGCCCGGCGCGATGTCGATGGTCTTGTCACCGAGCCCCGACGAGGAGAAGAACGGCTCCACGGTGAACAGCGGAACCAGCTTCACCGGCGCGCGGAAACCCCACACCGAACCGTTGTCCTGGTCGTCCTGCACGATGGGCACGCTGGCGCCGGCGAAGAATCCGAGTCCGACACTGGCGGCCCGCGCGACGCCGGAGAGCAGGGCGGTCGCGGCGAGCGCGATCACGAGAACCCTCTTCATGGTCTGCTCCTTGCTCGAGTGCATTCCAGTTCGTGGACCTGATCGGGGAGGCGAACGGCGGGAGCCTCGCCGACCGAGAGTCCGGAATCAAGTGCGCGGACCTGCGCCTCGGATTCCGCCGTGACGCAGGCGCGATACACGCTCAGTGCTTGGTCTGCACGAGGTGCACGGTGGCGCCACAGTGGCGGGCGAGCAGGTCGGCGACGCGCGCGAGCATGAGCGACAGGTGCTGGCTCGGCCGCTCCGCCGGGCAGTAGATCACCGCGAGCACCGCGCGCGTGCTGTCGCTGATCTGCGTGCGGGCCGAGTCCGCGGTGGGCGCGCCGAACGCGCCCTCGTCGTCCGCAAGCAGTGGCCGGCCAGCGAGGTTGACGCGACCCTTGCGGATGCCCTCGTAGCCTTCGCCGGGGCGACCGATGCGCGCGTAGATGGCGCCCTTCACGTTCGCGCGGTCGTAGAGCCCGAGCGGCAACTGGTGCTCGAGCGACGCCAGGTTGCACACGTCCACCGCGGGCTGGATGCTCGGCAGGCCCTTGCCCTGCAGCACGCGGCGCAGCAACGCCTCGCTCGCGGGCCGCGACTTCGTGGGGTCCACGCCCAGTCGATGGAACATGCCGCGCGTCTCGGCCACGCCCGGGATGTCGGCGGCCGCGCGCCCTTCGAAGCGGCGCATCATGCTGCGGATGGATTCATCGCGTTCGGCGTCGAACGCCTCGCCGAGCGGTTCTCCGTTCAACCCGTCGGCCTCGAGCCACCCCAGGGCCACCACCCCGCGGAGCGCGTCGTCCATCTCGAGCGCGAGTCCACCTGCGCGAGCCTGCAGTGTCATCGCGATCTCCTGCGTCGCTCATCGTCCGCGCGGACCGCGGCGTGAAGGATGAGGAGCGGGCGGCGTGGAAATCCCTTTCCGACCGAACGCACGAGAAGGCTCGAAGGCCCTCGAGTGCGCGCACGGCCTAAACTCTTGTCATCGCCGCCCGCCGGCCCCTGAGTCCGCATGAGGCGCGCGCGGAGGTTCGCGCGCAGCCTGACCGGCGCCTCTGTCGCGCGCGCAGCTCGTGGTGGTTGCGCGACAGGCGGTGTGAATCGTGGGCGCACCATAGCGTGCGCGCCAGGCGGTGCCAACCGATTTTCGACTCGCACGCGAGATTTTTTCGAGCGCCTGACCGCGCGATTCGCGTGCCGGATCCGCGAGCGTGCGGAGGTTTTCTTCCGGCGCCGAGCGAGCGAGCACAAGCGCCGGTGCGTGTTGCTACGAGCGCATCGCGCGCGCGCTCGTCTCGAAACGGCGCGCGGCGGACCCTCGCGTGCTGCGGCGAAACGACTGTCTGGGTGCGGGCTGCGCGCCGCGCTTCAGGACGCGCTGGAAGTCGTTTCTGCGGGCGGCAAGCGCCGCGTGACGGAGCTCAGTCGCCACGTGCGCCGCTCGTCGCCGTCACCCAGCTCGAGCGTGTCCCCGACGCTGTGGCCGAGGATCGCCTTGGCGATGGGCGTCTGGTGCGAGATGACATGCGCGCCCAGGTGGTGCTCGCCGTCGCCCAGGATCCAGTACGACGACTTGTCCCCGCCGCTTTCGAGTACCACCTCGGTACCAAGCCCCGCGACGCCCTCGTGGTACTCCGCGTCCTCCACGAAGCGGGCCCGGGAGATGCGCTTCTGCAGCGAGCCGGCACGGGTTTGCGCGTTTCGCTGCTTGAGCTTGGCGGAGTGGTACTCGGCGTTCTCCTTCAGGTCGCCGAGTTCGCGCGCCTTCTGGATGGTCTGCGGAATGGTCGTGCGCAGCTCGCGCTCGATCTCCTCGAGCTCGCGCTGGAGCAGCACCCAGGTCGTGCGCGTCATCACCGGCGTGTCGAACTCCTCCGCCTGCTCGCCCACCTGGCTGAACAACGCGTCGGTCTTCCTCTGGCGGTGGTCCAGCACCCACTGGCGCTCGTCCGCCATGCCGACGCGCGCGACGGCCTCGAGTGCTGGGAACAGGTAGCGGTCGCTCGAGCGCCACTGGCGGAGCAGCACGCGCAGCTTGAGTCGCGCCTCGTTGGGCGGCGTCATGCCCTTGAGCATGCGCGGCAGCGCGCCTCCGTCGTCGATCCAGCGCAACACCTTCTCACCCGTCGACGGCTTGGGCTTCTCCTCGATCAGCTGCAGCGCCGCGATGAACAACCGCCACGAGTCGGCCGGCGGCGTGGCCGCGGTGATCTCGTCCTCGATCAGCCGCAGCATGGCGGCCGGGAAGTGCACCGCGCGGTCCACGAGCGCGCGGCGGAGCTGCGCCTTGCCCTGCTCGTCCAGCAGCGCGAGGTCTTTCTCGGCCGCCTCGCGCACCGCGGCGAAGCGCGAGTCGAGCGCGGACAGGATGGCCTCGGCGGCCACGCCGGCCGTGCGCGAGTCGGCGAGGAACGCGAGCTGTTCGTCCTCGAATGTGAGGTCGCTGATGCCGATCCCGAGGCCCCACAGCGCGCGCACCACGCCGAGCCACACCTCGCGCTGCTCCGGGTACCAGCGCGCGAAGTAGAGGCCGGCCCGCGCGCGGTCGGCCTTGTCGCTCTCGTGGTCCAGCGTGAGGCGCTGAACGAAACGCCCGAACCTGGCACGTAGCGGCTCTTCGAGCGTGGGGTGCTGCGCCAGGAATTTGCGGATGGTACCGAGGTTCGTCCGGGCGGGCTTACGCACCTCCAGCGCAGGCAGCGGCGCGGTGTCGTGCGCGCCGTCGGCGCCGGCCGCGCCAGGCTTGGGGCCGGGGGTGCCGGCCGCGGGCCGCTCGGGTACCAGTTTGTAGAACTGCTCGAACGCGCGCGCGTGGTCGATGCGCGGGTCCTTCTCGCAGGCGGGTTTCGCCTTGCGCCAGAACACCGTCCAGTCCTTGGCCGAGACGAGGTCGGTGCTGATCAGGAACAGCTTGAGCCGGTTCGCATCGGAGGCGCCGCCCAGGCACTTGAGCGCGCTCACGATCATGCCGGCCTGGTCCTCGGTGCGCAGGCGCGCCACCTCGGCGGGGTTCGTGAAGCGCACGAGCCGGATGTCGTCCTCGGCCACCGGCGTGAGCGTCCGGCGCGCGGCCACGTACGGCATCTTGTGGCCCCGGGATTTCATGAAGTCCACGACGATGGTGACGGTGTCGTTGGAGACGATGCGGCCCGGCCCGAAACCGTCGTGCAGCACGCCGCGGCCCGGCGCCAGCGACGCGATGGTGTCGAACGACTCGATGGCCCTGGGCAGCGGCGTGTCGGCGTCGGCGAGCCCGCTCTGCGTGATGGCCTCGTCGAGTGCCGGCACCTGCCGGCCGGGGCCCTGCCGCAGCGCCTCCACGACCGCGCCGCGGAACGGCTCCGCCGCCGCCTCGCCCTTCTCGGCCACCGCCAGCGAGATCACCTTGCGCAGCGGCTCGAGCGCCTCGCCGGCGCGGCCGCTCTTCGCCAGCCCCTTCACCGCGACGGCCGCGATGGCGCGGCACTCCTTGAGCGCGCCCTTGGCGGCCAGCGTCGGCAGCGCGGCCGCGACGTGGAGCAGCCCCTCCCAGTCGTCGTGCTCGGCCAGTTCCTCCGCGGCCTCCTCCAGGTCGTCGAAGCGGCCGGCGGCGGCGAAGCGCGGCGCCAGGTCTGAGAGCAGCGCACGGCGGTCGTCGCCGCGGCCGGCGTCGCCCAGCCGCTTCGCCAGCTTCTGCGCGAGCTCCAGGTCGTCGGGCATGATCGCCCAGGCGCGTGACAGCGCGTCCAGCCGCTCGGGATCCTTGCCGAGGCCCTCGTGGGCCTCCACCAGCAGCCGCGCCGCGGCCTGCGTCTGCATGAGCGACAGCGAGCGCTCGGCCAGAGCGGCCAGCGGCTCCCACTTCTTCTTGGCCAGCACCTTCTCGCCCAGCGCCAGCAGGGTCTGCTGCGCGCGCTCCACCTCGCCGTTGAGCGCGCACACCGCCGAGAGCAGGTAGTACACACCCCACGACGGCTCGGTCTGTTTCAGGCGTCCGCCGAGCTCGTCCCGCATCCAGGTCAGGCGCTTTCCCTGCTGGGCTTCATGGGCGAGCGATTCGAGTTCCGTGCGTGCGGCCGCCGAGAGATCGGCTCCGACTTCACCACGGAGCACAGCGGGCAGGGCGTCGCGGACGGGCATGGCCTCGCTAGGAATGGGGGTCGCCGACTGGGCGAAACGGCAGGGGAATATGGCGCAGCGCGCCCGCGCGCGCAAGCTGGCGGACCGCGGCAGCGGCGCGCCGAGTGCGTTCTGCACGACGCTCGGGGGGGCCGGCGCGCGCGGCGCGGAACCGGCCCCTCCAGCCGCGAGCGACAGCCGCCGAAAACTCTGGGCGTGGTCGCAGCCGAGCGGGTGGATCCTCCACACGATCGCTCGGTTCCGCCTCACGAAGAGGGGGGCAACATGAAGCGCCTCGTCCTGGTCCTCGCCGTCTTGCTGTGCGCGATCGTCGCGCCGGCCGCGAGGGCCCAGTCCGACCTGGGACTCAAGAACCTGGGTGTGGCGATCGGCTACGTCAGTCCCGAAAACCTGGACGGCACGTTCAGCTTCGGTGGGTTCGCCGACTGGGGCAAGATGGCCCCGAATATCGGCCTGGAGACGCGTCTCGACTATTGGTCGTGGTCGGAGTCGGCGTTCGGCGCCGAGACCAGCGTGCATGACTTCACGGTCGGCGCGCGTGGCAAGTACTACTTCGCGACGTCGAATCCCAAGGTGCGCCCTTTCGCCGGCACCGGGCTCGCGATCCACTTCATCGGGTCGGAAGTGACGATCCCCGCGTCGCCGGGATTTCCGGCGATGACGGCGAAGGACAGCCAGAACAAGCTCGGCCTCGACCTGGGCGGCGGCATCGCCACCCCGATCAACGAGCGCACGGACTTCCTCGGCGAAGCCTGGTTCGGCATCGTCTCGGACGTGAGCCAGTTCTCACTGCGCGCGGGCCTGTCCTACAAGCTCGGCCACTGACACACGAAGCGGGCCGGTGTGGTTGGCCGGCCCGCCTTTTCGCACGTTCGCGCCATCGACGCGGCCCGCCGGCCGCGCGCTTCACTCGACCGGCAGCGCCGCCTCCGTGTGCGCGGCGAAGCCGCCGCCCTGGTCCAGGAGTTCGGTGAAGCCGGCGCGTCGCAGCACGGTCACGCCGATGCGTGAGCGCGTGCCGCTCCCGCAGAACAGCACCACGGGTCGATCGCGAGGCAGCTCCGAGGCGCGAGCCGGCAGGTCCCCGAGCGGGATGTGCACGGCGCCCGCCACGCGCCCCGAGTTGAGCTCGGCCAGGCCGCGCACGTCGAGCAGCGTGATCTCACCGCGCTGCGCGCGCTCGTACGCCTCGCTGGCGCCGATCGTGGGCGTCACCGCGAGCGGCCCGCGCGCGCGTGCCCACACCGGGAACGCGCCGGAGCCGTACCAGCCGGCCACGTCGTCGAGGCCGATCATGGCGAGCTGGCGCACGGTCGCCAGGACACGTGGCAGGTCGTTCGCGATGAGCGAGACGGGACGGTCGTACGGCAGGAACGAGCCAGCCCACGTCGGGAACGATGCGCCGGTCGGGATCCCGAGCACGCCGGGAATGGCGCCAACCAGGACATCGCGCGTCGGACGCACGTCCACGATCGCGTCACCGCGCTCGACTGCGGCGACGATGGCCTCGTCTTCCAGTCGAGGCGGCTCGCGGTACCCCCCGAGGATCGCGGGCCCCTGCTGGTTCATGCGCTTCATCTGCTTGAAATAGGCCGGCGGCTCCGGCTGCCCTGCCAGTACCTCGCGCACGAAGGCGTCCTCGTCGGCGTTCCGAAGCCCCCAGTTCGTACGCATCTCGTACGCCAGCGTCGTGACCGGAAGGCCGCCGAGCGACTTGCCGCACGCCGAGCCCGGCCCGTGCCCCGGCCACAACAGCACGTGCTCCGGGTAGCGCTCGCGGAACCGCTTGAGCGCCGCGTGCAGCACGCGCGCGCCTTTCTCCATCGTGCCAGCCATGTTTGCCGCGCGCTCGAGCAGATCCGGCCGCCCGACGTCGCCCACGAACACGAAGTCCCCGGTGAACACGCCGAGCGGTTCCGGGCTCGCGGCTTCGTCGGTGAGCACGAAGCTCACGTGTTCGGGCGTGTGCCCCGGCGTGTAGAGCACGTCCAGGCGCACGCGGCCGGCGCGGATCGAGTCGCCGTCGCGTACCCCCACCACGTTCGGCTCGCCGAGCCACGCGTAGCGCCAGTCGGGGCCGCCCTCGTTCGAGAGGTAGGCCTTGGCGGTCGCGCGTCTCGCCAGCTCACGCGTGCCCGAGAGGAAGTCGGCGTGGATGTGCGTCTCCGTCACCGCGACGATCTTCAAGCTCTCGGCAGCAGCCGACCGCAAGTAGGCGTCCACGTCGCGGTTCGGGTCCACGACGATGGCCTCGTGCGTCTCCATGTCACCCAGAAGGAAGCTCGCCTGGGCGAGCGGATCGTCGTAGAAGCGCTTGAGCAACATCGGTCGGCCTCCGCGTGAGCGCCCTAAGCTCGCGCACATCGAGGGTCGGGGCAACTCGGCGGCGGCGGCCGCGTGCGACGGCCATTTCGAGCGCCTCGCCGGCGTGTGACGCCCGCGGGACGCCCGGCTACACTCGGGGGCCATGAAGATCTACACGCGCACCGGCGACGACGGCACCACGGGGCTCCTCGGCAAGGCCCGCGTGCCCAAGCATCACCTGCGCGTCGAGGCGTACGGCAGCGTGGACGAGTTGAACGCCGTGCTCGGCGTGGTGCACGCGCAGGACTCCGCGAGAGCGTTCGGCGAGCTGGTGCCCACGCTCCAGGCCTCGCTGTTCGACGTGGGCGCGGAGTTGGCCACGACGGATGCCGCCATGCTCGAGAAACTCGCGCGCGTCGGGAGCACCCAGGTGGAGCGACTCGAGCGCGAGATCGATCGCCTCGAAGCCGATGTCCAACCGCTCACGAACTTCGTGCTGCCCGGCGGCACGCCGCTGTCGGCGGCGCTCCACCATGCGCGCACGGTGTGCCGGCGAGCCGAGCGGCGCGTCACGGCGCTCGCGGCAGCCGAATCCGTGAGTGCCGACCTGGTGCGCTGGCTCAACCGGCTCGCGGACCTGCTGTTCGTGATGGCGCGCTGGGCGAACGCGCGTGCCGGCGTGGCGGACCAGGCTTGGACCCCGCGCGGCAAGGCGTGAGCCCGGGCCGGCGCGCGATCGCAACCTCGAGACAGGAGAACATGTCGTGACGCTGGCAGGCACCAAGGTCTCCACTACGAGCTCCGCGAGCTGCTGGGACGCGGCGCCATGGGCGAGGTGTGGCTCGCGGACGACCTGCACCTCCCGCGGCAGGTGGCGGTGAAGCTGCTGCCGCCGCACCAGTCCGGCGAACGCGACGCGATCGACCGGCTGCTGCGCGAAGCGCGCGCCGCGGCGAGCGTGGATCATCCCGCCGTGGTCACGGTGTACGAAGCCGGCATCGCCGAGGACCGCCCCTACGTCGTGATGCAGCGCGTCGAGGGCGAGACCCTTGAAGCACTGCTCAGGAAGGGCCCGCTCCCGGTGCCGACCGCGATCGCGCTCGCAAGCCAGATCGCAGACGCCCTCGCCGAGGTGCACGCGTTGGGGATCGTGCACCGCGACTTGAAGCCCTCGAACGTCATCTGGACGTCTCGCGGCGCCAAGCTGCTGGACTTCGGGCTCGCGTCCATCAAGTCGGCCATGGATCAGACGCGCACGGCGGGCTCGGTGGGCACGCCCATCTACATGAGCCCGGAGCAGACGCGCGGCCAGCTCGCCGACAACCGCTCCGACCTGTGGTCGCTGGGCTGCTTGCTGCACGAAGCGCTCACCGGCACACGTGCGTTCGCGTCGGACACGTTGGCCGGCACCGCGAACCGCATCCTCACGCACGAGCCCGCGCCGCCGTCCTCGCTACGCGCCGAACTGCCGCGCGAGCTCGACTACATCGTGGCGAAGCTGCTGCGCAAGGACCCGGCGCTCCGCTACCAGCGCGCCGAGGACCTGCTCGCCGACCTGCACAGCCTGGGCGGCGCCGCGGCGCCGGCGCCGGCCGCCAAGCCAGCGCTGCCGTCGGTGGCCGTGTTGCCGTTCGAGGTGATGAGCGCCGACGCCTCGGATGGCTATCTCGCCTCGGGCCTCGCCGAGGACCTGGTCGTGGATCTGACCCGCGTGAAGGGCATCCGAGTCGCTCCGCGCGACGAGGCTGCCGCGTATCGCGATCGGGCCGTGCCCACGCGTACGCTGGCGCGCGAGCTGGGCGTGGACTACGTCGTGAGCGGCAGCGTACGCCGTGCGGGCCAGCGCGCTCGTATCAGCGCGCAGCTCGTGCGCGCCAGCGACGGCCACACGCTGTGGGCCGAACGGTTCGACCGCACACTCGACGACTTGTTCGAAGTGCAGGCCGAGGTGGCGAAGAACATCGTGACCGCGCTCCAGGTGGCGCTGTCTCCCAAGGAGCAGGCGCTCATCGAACGCGTGCCCACGAAGAGCCGCGAGGCGTACGAGTACTACCTGCAAGCCCGCCAGCTGCTCGACAGCCATCACCGGGAGGGGAACACGCAGGCCGGCGAGCTGCTGCGTGCCGCCCTCGCGCTCGACCCCGCGTTCGCCCAAGCGATCGCTGCGCTCGCCGAGTGTCACTCGCGACGAGTGCTCGCGTGGTGGGGCTCGACGGACGATCTCGCGGTCGCGCGCGAACTCGCCCACCGCGCGCTCGCCCTCGAACCGGACCTCATCGACGCCCGGCTGGCACTCGCGACCGCCTACCGCTACGAGCGGGATTGGGAGCGGCTGTTCCCCGAGCTGGAGCGCATCCTCGCCATAGACGCCGACAACGCCACGGCCAACGAATTCGTGGCGTGGTGCTTCATGTCGCGCGACGAACCCGAGAAGGGGCTTCCGCTCCTCGAGCGAGCCGCTGCGTCGCCGACGGCGCGGTACAACGTCGTGAGCTATCTGGAGATGTGCTACGACATGCTCGGCCGCTCAGACGACCATGTCCGAGCCGGGGAGCGACTGTTCGAGATGCTGCTCGAGGAGTTGCGCAAGCACCCCGACAATGTGCATGCCCGCTCGCTGCTCGGCTCCCGCCTGCTCGAACGCGGCGACCGGGCCGGCGGCCTGGCGCAGATGGAGATCTGCCAACGGATCGCGCCCGATGACAATCGCGTGCTCTACAACATCGCCTGCACGTACGCGGTCGCCGGTGAGCGCGGTCGTGCCATGGATCTGCTGCGCGAGGCGGTACGCCGCATCCCGGGCTACATGCGCGATTGGCCGCGACACGACCCCGATCTGGTCTCGCTTCGCGACGATCCCGAGTTCATCGCCATGTTCACGCCTGACAAGCCCTGACACGGGCTTCTCGACCACTGCAAAAACACCCACTTGATTTCCGGCGGGAACCGGCCGATACTCTTTTTGTCACCTTCTGCTCGGTGGAGCCGCGGCAAGGCAGTCGCCGCGACCCTGGTTCGCTCCGCCGCGACCGGCTCGATCCGCGAACCGCGCCCAGTTCATTTCGATTGGCGCGACGGTGGGCGAGCGTGTAGGTTCCGCGCCTGTAGCCTGTGGCCGTGGAACAGAAGGCCGAGGCCCATGGCGTCAGTCGCCGCACGACACGGACCTGAACGCCGAACGAATCCCCACCGAGTTGCCGAACGGGCGCCGGTGACGCCGGGGCGAGCCAAAGCGCCGCCCATCGGCACCTCTAGCAGGTCGAGCGCGCAGCATCCGCGCGTGCGATGCACCGTGAGCGATTCACGGCCATCGCCCCGGAAGCGCTCACCCGGTTCCACCGCGCAGCGCGATGGCGCACTCACGCCACGCTGCGCACAGGTCCACCCCGGCGCACGATCGAGTGCGCGCCGGAAGGAAAGTCATGAGACCACGTCGTCGTCGCCCCCGCGGCATGCGCCCGCAGGATCCGCAGCAGCCAGGCGCTGCCCCCGAAGGAACGCCGTACGAACCCCCCGCCAGCCCGTACGAGGCTGGCCCTCCCGCCGACTATTCGGCGCCGCCCGCAGGCGGTCCCCCGTTGGGTGACCCTTCGATACCGCCCGGCGCGCCCACAGGCGGCTACTCCGGACCCAATGGCACACCGGGTCCCGGCTACGACCGTGGTTACGGACGACAGGGTGGCGGACGCCGCCGCCGTCGCCGGCCGCGCAATGGCCGTCAGCCAGGTGGTGAAATGCAACAACAGCAAGGCAGTGGTTACCAGCAGCCCTTCAACCAGGGCGCAGGCCGGCGCGGACGTCGGCGACGTGACGGTGGTGGAGGCGGCGGCGATCATCGCGGCCGGCCGCAGCGCCCCGGACTCGAATTACTCAAGGAACTTCAGAACGCCGGCGCCGCGCTGGATCCCACCGATCGGCTCATCATGGAGCTGCCGGCGGGCCAGGGCGATCCGCCGTACGGCGATCGCATCACCGGGCGCGCGATCGACCTGATCGCCCCGATCGGCCGCGGCCAGCGCGTGTTGCTCGTGGCGCCGCCCAAGGCCGGCAAGACGCGCATCCTCCAAGCCATCGCCGCGTCGGTCGCGCACAATCACCCCGACGTCAAGGTGTACGCGCTACTCGTGGACGAGCGTCCCGAGGAAGTCACCGACTTCAAGCGCAACACGCCGGCCGAGGTCATCGCGGCCTCGAGCGACATGAGCGTGGACGAACACATCGAGACGGCCGAGATCGCCATGCAGAAGGTGGCGGCCGAGGTGCTCGCGGGCAAGGACGTCGTGCTGCTGCTCGATTCCATCACGCGTCTCGCGCGCGCCTACAACGCGGCCGCCGGCAACGGCGGGCGCACCATGTCGGGCGGTCTCGACTCGAACGCCATGCAGTCCCCGCGCCAGATCTTCGGCGCGGCGCGGAAGATCGAGAACGGCGGCTCGCTCACGATCATCGGCACCGCGCTCGTGGACACCGGCTCGCGCATGGACCAGATCATCTTCGAGGAGTTCAAGGGCACCGGTAACTCCGAGCTGTTCCTGTCACGCGAGCTCGCAGAGCGCCGCATCTACCCCGCGATCGACATCCCGAAGAGCGGCACGCGCAAGGAGGAGAAGTTGATCGCACCGAACCAGCTCTCCACGTTCCAGGCGCTGCGCCGCATCTTGGTGCAGATGCCGCCGCAGGAGGCCATGCTGAAGCTGGTGGATCGCCTGGGCCGCACGAAGACGAACGAGGAGTTCTTCAACCTCGTGCGCGTGGGCGACAGCTAGGCGCGAAGCGGCATCAGCCGCGCGGCTTCGCCTCCACGTGGAAGCGCGCCAACACCGCGGTGACGTTGTCGTGTGCCCCGCGCTCGAGTGCGAGCGCGAGCATCGCTTCGCACACGTCCTGGCTCGCGGCGTCGCGGCCGAGGAAACCCCCGAGCTCGTCGTCGCCGATCTCGTTCGTGAGCCCGTCCGTGCAGAGCAGCAGACGATCGCCATCCGCCACGCGCAGCGCGTGCAGACTGGCCTGCAGCTCGTCCTGGGGCCCTCCCACCGCCTGCGTGAGTACGTGGCGGTAGCGCCGGGCCGCGGGATCGTCCTCCAGCAGCACACCAAGGTCCACGTAATGCTGCGCCAGCGTCTGGTCGCGCGTGATGCGCTGGAGCTCGCCGTCGCTCCAGAGGTAGGCACGCGAGTCACCGACGTGGATGAGGAAGAGATCGCCGCCGACCGTGAACGCGGAGGTGAACGTCGTGCCCATGCCCGCGAGCTCCGGCTCGGCCTTCGCGCGCTGCTTCACCGCCGCGTGGATGCCCGCGAGATAACCGCGTCCGCGCTCCCACATCTGCTCGATCTCGCGCTCGCGCGTGGCCGGATCGTCGAGGCGCAGCGCCCAGCGCGGCGCCGCGAGGATCTGCCGGATCGCGGACGTGAGCGCGGTGGAGCTCGCCACCTCACCGCCGGCCTCGCCGCCCATTCCGTCGGCCACCATGAGGATGTGGCCCGTCTCCTCGCTGCGCGCATCGAGCGCCTGCTCGGGAAGATTCGAGAGGAGCCGATCGAGCGTGCGCCCCAGGCGGCAGACGATGTAGCCGTCCTGGTTCGAGGGCCGCACGCGGCCGCGGTCGCTCATCGCGCCCAGGTCGAGCCGGACCTTCGCGGGGAACGGCGGCGCGGGCCCGCCGCCGGGCAGCGAGCGGAAGACCAGGGTTCCATCCTGCGTGGGGGCGTCGGCCGAAGGCTTCTGCGTGGGAGAGCGAGTCATGGCACCGGGTCCTCCGATGGGCTGCGACCAGCCCGCTGTCTACGCTAGCGCGGGCGCGTCGCGAACGCGACGGAAAAGGCAGCGCGCCTCCTGGACGGGAACCGCTCGAGACTGCGTGTTCGCCGCTGCTCCAGCGGCCTCCCCAACGCGAGCCTGCGGATGGCGGGGTGCGTGCCGTGCGTGACGGCGCCGATAGTCCGCGCGGGCGCGAGCGGAGAACCGCAGGTCGGCCTGACGCTCGCGTCTTGGCCGATCCCGTTCCGCGGTTGTGACGGGCGCACGGATGCGCCACGCTCGCCGGATGAAGCGCTTCTTCCGTCTGGCGCCCGTGCTCGCGGCGGTCGCCTTGGCGTGCGTCGTGGGCGGTCGCAGCGTTCGCGCGGCCGAGCGCGACCCGGTCGGCCATTGGCAGGGCTCGCTCCAGGGCATTGTGCGGCTCGTGCTCCACGTCGAGCGCAAGGACGACGGTTCGCTCGCCGGCGCTCTCGACAGCCCGGATCAGGGTGCGATGGGCCTGCGTCTCGACTCGCTCGCGTTCGCGGGAGACTCGCTCCGGTGTTCGCTGCGCGCGGTCGGCGGTGGCTATGTGGCCCGCATGAACGCCAGCGGCGACACGCTGCATGGCACCTGGAGCCAGCTCGGCCAGTCCATGCCGCTGGTCCTCGCCCGTACCGTGGCGCCGCCCGAGCCACCGCGCTCGCAGCGCGTCGTGCCGCCCTATCCGTATGACACGCTAGGGGTCGCGATCGCAAATCCGGAGGCCTCTGGCGTGACGCTCGCCGGCACGCTCACCGTGCCGCGCGGCAAGGGGCCCTTCCCCGCCGCGATGCTCATCACCGGTTCGGGCGGCCAGGATCGCGACGAGACCGTGTTCGCGCATCGCCCGTTCCGCGTGCTCGCCGACCACCTCACACGCAACGGCATCGCGGTGCTGCGCTTGGACGACCGTGGTGTCGGTCGCTCGACCGGCAAGCAGGTCGGCGCCACGAGCGAGGATTTCGCGAGCGACATCGTCGCCGGTGTGGACTGGCTCGCGAAGCGGCCGGAGATCGCGCCGAAGCGCATCGGGCTCATCGGCCACAGCGAGGGCGGGCTCATCGCGCCGCTCGTCACGACGCAGCGGAAGGACATCGCGTTCGTCGTGCTGCTCGCCGGTCCCGGGCTTCGCGGCGATTCCCTCATGGTGCTACAAAACATCGCGATTCGGCGCCCGTACGTGACCGGCGAGGGCGCGCTCGCGCGTGAGATCGCCGAACTGCGGGGCGTGTACGCGGCGGTGCGAGCCGGCGACAGCGTGCAAGTGGTCGCGACGACACGAAAGCTCGTCGACGCGCAACTTGAATCCATGGGCGGCGCATCCGGCGCCTCGGCCAGCACTCGCGAGAGCCTCGTGAACGGGGGTGTCCGCCAGGTCTGGTCGCCGTGGTTCCGTTACTTCCTCGCGCACGACCCCGCCCCCGATCTCCAGCGCATCCGCTGTCCCATGCTCGCCATGAACGGCGATCGCGACGTACAGATCCTGGCGAAAGAGAACCTCGCCGGCATCGAGAAGGCGCTGCGCGCGGGCGGCAACAAGGACATCACGATCCTGTCGCTCCCCGGGCTCAATCATCTGTTCCAGACCTGCCGCACGTGCGCAATCGGCGAGTACGCCCAACTCGAGGAGACTTTCGCGTCGAGCGCGCTCGAGCTGATCTCGAGCTGGATCCGGAAGCGGACGGGACTCGAAAAGCGGTGAAGGGCGATCGCGTTCTTCTTGGCGCGCCGTGGGCGTCGTCAGGGTTCGATGTAGTCTTCGCAGACTCACCCGGAGGCCCCTGCCATGGACATCTCCCGTCGTCGATTCCTCGCCACCGCCGGGTTCGCGACCGCGGTGTCCGCCGTTCCGGGGCGACTCCTCGCCGAGATCGAGAAGCGCACGCCGCCGCTCCCCGACCTCACGCGCTGGTCGGATGTGCGTGCGCTGTTCCCGCTCGCGCCCGGGCTCATGCACTTCTCGAGCTTCTTCTTCGTCTCGCATCCGCGCCCGGTGCGCGAAGCGATTGACGCGTACCGGGCGGCGATCGACGCCAACCCGTTGCTCGCGGTCGAGCGCCGCCTGTTCGATCCGAACGAGAGCTCGATCCTCGAGGAGGTGTACAAGGCGGCGGCGCCCTACATGGGCGCGCGGCCCGACGAGCTCGCGCTCACGCCGAACACCACCACGGGCTTGGCGTTGGTCTATCACGGTCTGCCCCTCGCCCCGGGCGACGAGGTCCTGGTGACCACGCACGACCACTTCGTGCACCACGAAGCCGTGCGCACCGCGACCGCGCGCGCGGGAGCCAAGACCCGGCGCGTCGCGCTCTACGAGGACGCCGCGAACGTCTCGGTCGCCGATGTCACCACGCGGCTCGAACGCGCGATCACACCCGCCACGCGCGTGGTCGGCGCCACGTGGGTGCACTCGAGCACGGGCGTGCGGCTGCCCATTCGCGCCATGGCCGAGGCCGTGAGGCGCGTGAACGCCTCGCGCGATCCGGCGCGGCAGATCCTGTTCGTGGTGGACGGCGTGCACGGATTCGGCTGCACGGACGAGTCGGCCGCCGAGCTGGGCTGCGACTTCTTCAGCGCCGGCACGCACAAGTGGATCTTCGCGCCGCGCGGCACCGGGGTGCTGTGGGGGCGCGCCGACCGCTGGCCACTGATCCGGCCGACGATCCCCTCGTTCGCGAGCCGGTCGCTGTACGAATCGTGGATGAATGGCGCCGCTCCCGGCCCGACCACCGCGAAGGACGTCTCCCCCGGCGGATTCCTGGCCTTCGAGCACCAGTGGGCGATGACCGCGGCGTTCCGCCTGCACGAGAAGCTGGGCCGTGCGCGCGTCGCCGCCCGGATCCGGCAACTGAACGACCAATTGAAGCACGGGCTCGCGGCCATGCGGCACGTGCGCCTGCACACCCCGATCGATCCCGCGCTCTCGGCCGGCATCGTGTGCTTCGAGGTCGATGGCCTGAAGCCCGAGGCCGTCGTGGAAAAACTGCTCGAGCGCCACATCGTGGCCAGCACGAGCCCCTATCGAGTGACGTACGCGCGCCTGTCTCCGAGCCTCATGAACGACGAGCGCGAGGTGGACGCGGCGTTGCGCGCGGTGCGGGAGCTCTCCGCGACCTGAGCGAGCGGTTGGCCGCGGCGACACGGCCCGCTTGCATGGGTCACCGCACGAGCACGAGCCGCTGTGTCCGCATCGCGCCGCCGGCGCGCAGGCGGAGGATGTACATCGCGGGCGGCACGAGGATGCCGGAGTCGTCGCGCCCATCCCAGTGCGATTCGTGCTCGCCGGCCGGCGTGAAGCCGTTCGCGAGCGTCGCGATGTGGCGGCCCTGCACGTCGAGCGCCTCGAGAACGGCGCTCGCCGCCGTCGGCAGCGTCCAGCGCACACGCAACGGCCCCGCCGCCGCGAACCACGGATTCACGCGCGCCGCGAGCGCCGGCCCGCGCGCGGCACCGGGCTCGACGCCCGCGACCGGCGCCGACGTCTGCACGCTTACGGTGGCGATGCCCCTGGACGGAAGCACGGACGCCACTTCGACGAGCGCGACACCACCCTCGAAGATCGTCTGGACGACGGTCCCACCCGTCGCGGTGAAAGACGAGTCGTGGTCCGCCATCACGAAGCGGATGCGCGCGCGGTCCCACGTCTCGTCGTAGCGGTTGTTCACGGTGACCGAGAGCGACGAGCGCGTGCCGTCGTTCGGCCCGCTCCAGGCGAAGGACATCGAATCCGTGGGCACGGACGCCGTGCCGCCCGCGCAGTGCATCGGCCCCGGCGTCACGACGCCGTTGCTGACGCGGAAGATGCGGAAGTAGCGACGGTCGATGACCGAACGGAGGCCGAGGTTGATCGGCCGCGCGCTCAGGCTGCCTTCGTTCACGCCATGGTTGTGGCCCCAGATCACCGCGTCGAGGCCGAGGGCCGCTGGGTTGATCTGCGAGAAGTTCGGGCCCGGCTGTCCGTTCCCGAGCGTGCCGCCGAAATCATAGTGGTAGAACGCGAGCTTCTTCGTCCCCGGCGGCTGCGCGGCGATGTCCGCCTGAAGCCGGCTCATCTGCTCCGCCGTGAAGCTCTGCGCGCCCCAGAGGTCCTGGCGGTAGTTGTCATACGAGCCGTTGTTGATGTAGCCCTCGAGCCCGATGACGTGGAGCGGGCCGTAGTCGAACGAGAAGTCCTGGGAGTGGTACGGATCCCCGGCGGGCGGCGTCAGCAGCCACGGCCAACCGTAGTAGCGCCACCAGTTCTTCCGCGCGGTGCCGTCTGGTGGAGGCGTCGGATCCCAGCCGCCCTGGTCGTGATTGCCGGACACGACGAACACCGGCACGCGCAGACGACCCAGCATGGCCTGCGCGCGGCCCATCTCGTACATCGCGAGGTATTCCTCGAGCTCCCCCTCGTTCACGAGGTCGCCCGCGTGCAACACGAACTCTGGACGGATGACGTTCAGATCCTCGAGCACGGCGTCGAAGTCGGCCATCCCTGTCGTGTCGGTCACGTCGATGAAGCCGCCACTCGAGAACACGTGCGTGGGCAGGTGGGTGTCGCTGATCTGTGCGAAGTAGTAGTCGGTCTGGAATGCGGCGAGCACTTTGATCGCGTGCTCCGCGACGTCGGTCGCGGTGGCGTTCGAGGAGAGCGCGAGCGAATACATCTCCTCCGGCGTGTCCGCCGGCACCGTGAACGACAGCTCCCAGCGGTTCTTGCTCGCCTGCCAGCCGCCGCCGCTCGGCGTGAGCGGGATCGTGAGCGCGCCGAGCTGGAGCGAAGCGCCCCAGGCCGCCGCGCCACTCGGTGCGTTCGCCCACACCGTGAACGCCGTGCCTCGCTGGACGAGCGCCGGCAGGTTCGGGAGCGGACGCATGATCGTCGTCAGCGTGTCGCCGTAGGTCCATGCGCGAGCGGGGCGTGGCACGCCACCGAGCGACACCGCGACGAGGGCGAACAGGAGCGCGGCACGCAAGGTGGCCGCGGGGCGCAGGTGCATGGTCTGAGGCTCCGGAGAGGGTGACGGAGCACAAAGTCTAGCAGGCCGCCCGCGAGTCGTGCCGAGCCAATTACCCCGGGCGCGTGACGGACGGCATCGCGGCGTGCAGCGCGATGCCGCCCGTCATCTCGCTCCGAAAGCCGAGCTTACCGCGCGACCACCGTCAGCCGGCAATAGAACGTCCTCCCGAGCGCCCGGAGTCGCGCGAAGTAGACTCCCGGCTCGATCGATCCACCTTCCGCGCGGCGCAGGTCCCAACCGGCGTGCACCGGACCTGCCGGCTGTCGCCCAGCGAGCGGCGTGGCCACGTGTCGGCCCTGGAGGTCGAACACTTCGAGCGTGACGTCAGCATCCTGCTCGAGCGCGAAATCGAAGCTCGCGGCCGCGATGGCCGGATTGGGTCCGACGCGAAGCGCCAGCCCCGCGGTCGAACTGGCCGTGGCCTCGACCTGGATCGGACCGATCAGCGCCTCCGACCCCGAGCAGGAGCGCACGCCCAGCCAGTAGGTGGCACGGGTGGGAGCGCCGACATCCGTGAAACGGAACTCGACTTCGTCGCCGATCACCTCGAGCCCGGACTCATTGCCCGCGAACACCAGTTCACGGTCCGCGGTCTCCCGGTAGATGTTGAAGCCGTCCACGTGATCGTTCACACCCACCGTCCAACTCAGGCGCACGCCCTCTTCCGCGGGAGCGGCCACCAGTCCACGGAGCGCCGCCTGCGGCGTCAGCGCGGCCTGGCGTTCGCGATCGATCGTAACGACGTCGTGGCCCGGAGCACCCGGCAGCGAACCGTCGAGCGCCGCTTCGTCCGCGTGCCGGTGGGCGGCTCCGACGAATGTGGCCTCGGCGAAGACGGCATCGGTTCCGCCCTGCACGCCATCGGCCAGCATCGCGGGCGCGGTTCCGGACGTGTAGTCGTATTCGAACTTCATGAAGTCCCCGCGGCTCGTGTAGGTGGAGTTCCGATTGTTCCCCTTCACCCGGAAGCGTACCTCGCGCGACGGGCCGACGTAGTCCCCGGGCGAAGTCGTGCTCCAGGTATTCGTGACGTCGGTCGTGCCGACCGTCGCGCTGTTGACCTGCACCCATGCCGCCGTCGTCCAGTTCCAGACGTAGAGCGTCTGGGTTCGGCTGACCGTGAAGCTGTTCTCGCTCGTGACGGTCAGGTTGAGAGGTGGGTGCAACAGGAACACGGAGGCGTACCAGTCGGTGTAGTACTTGCCTCCCGAGAGGCCGGCGGAAACCCCGATGCGCGAATCATCCGAAACCGCGAGCCGAGTCACGTCGCCCGTGGCCAGCGAGCCCTTGAGCATGGTCAAGCTCGAAGGGAACTCGGTGGTGTGGATCGGCGGAGGCGGCGGGGTTCCACCCCCGTTCACGTAGCTGTGCGAGAACCCGGGCCCGCTCACCGTGTACCCCTGAGTCGGACCCGGGTCGGCCTGGATGACGATGGTCCCGTTCGCGACCGTGTCCCAGGTGGGGTTGGGCGTCGCGCCCGCGCCGGTCTCGGTCCAGTAGGTCTTCACGTCGTGGGCGTGAAGCCGGTTCAGCGCGTCCAGCGTGGGATGGCCGTAGCTGTTGCCGTTGCCGACGGAGATGATGCAGACCTCGGGCGTCGTCGACGCGAGCCAGTTGTCGTTGGTCGAGTACCGCGAACCATGGTGGTGCGCCTTGTAGACCTCGATGTCACCGACCTCCGGGCCGACCGTGGTCTCCACGTCGTTGCCGGAGGCCGCGTCGCCGGTCAGGTCCCCGCTGATCTCCTCCTGGAAGCTCCCGTAGCTCACGAGCATCGCGAGGCTCTTCGCGTTCTCGTCGCTTCCGCTCGGCGAATAGACGCCGGCGCCGTTCAGATCCACGCACCTGAGTTGAACAGGATCGGCTGACCCGGCATCCAGCGTGACGATCTGGCCCTTGGTCATGGTGAGGCGCTTGGATCCGAGCGTGTTCACATAGCTGGTGTAGGAGGCACTCGAATACGAGGAGCCGCGATCGTATCCGGCCGTGCCGACGGTGATGCCGACCGCGGCGAGGTCGTCGATGCAGCCGAGATGGTCGGCGTGGTAGTGCGAACAGAAGTGATAGTCCACGACCGTGATGCCGAGGCCCTGCAGGTAGCTCTTGATCACGCTGCAGTCGGTGTAGACGCCGTCGTCGAAGAGCGCCGTCTGGCCGTTGGGCGAGATCAACAGGGCGCCATCGCCCTGCCCGACCTTGATGTGGTGGATCTGCAGTTTGCCGCTGCCGGCAATGGCGAGGGCGCTCGCGGGGACGAGGAGGGCAACGAGCGCGGCCACGAGGGCGTGCCGCAGGCGGTGGGGTACGGGGGCCAGACGGGGCATGGGGGCCACCTTCTACTTGGATGGGCCGTACGCCCGCACGTTGTCAGCGAGTCAGCAGGACCCGCAGCTCAGAGGCGAGAGCGAAGCGGCCGTGCCGTGGCGCGAGTCACGCGGAGCGGCTCGCGTCTCTGTCGGGTGATGCCGCGGGCAGTGTAGCTCCGTCGCGTCTCTGACGCCGAAGGAATTCCAGTGCCGGCCGCTGCTGAGTTGAGAATGCATGCCCTTCATCGGCTTCGCCTTCGCGCCAAGGCACCGAAGCTCACGGCGTCTTGCGCTGCTCTTCGGCCCGGATCTGAATCTGGCGCGCATTGCCCCAGCGGATCGCGAGCGGCAGCGCGATCAGGTATGGGATCCACATGAGGAATCCCCACGGCTTCGGGATCAGGGTCAGCGCCGCGAGAAAGCCAGTTACCCCGACCCACGTCCAGATCGCGACCCGCACCATGAATGCGCGTTCCTTCGGACCGTTCGTGCGTGTCACGCTGTAGTAGGTCCCGATCACGCCTCCCAGGAGTCCGAGGAGGCCGCCCGCCACTGCGCCGATGAGGCCGTAGTTCATGCGTTCTGTCCTCGCGGAGGACACGCCCGGCCGGCGAGGTTGCGCGCTGGTCGAGGATCTCTTGCCGGGCTCGCGGAGAGCTTACATCCGGGCCGCGTCTTTCCTCATCGATTCGTCGCCGCTTCCAGCTCCGGACCCGCCGTGGCGGGGAAAGACGTAGCGCGAAGCGCTCTCTCGATCCGCTGCAGCTCCCCGACGGACCATGCCTG
>JAHFBX010000011.1:5042-21324 GCA_023249815.1 Candidatus Eiseniibacteriota bacterium | reverse complement strand
ACGGTCGCGCAGCCGGGAGAGCGCCTGCGGCGCCGGGCCCAGCACGGTGATGTTGTCGTCGCCCGCCTGCTCGCGCGCGTGCTCCGCTATCCCCGTCGCGGCCCGCTCCACCAGCGCCTCGTCCGGCCCATCCACGAGCAGCGTGACGAGCCGCGTGAACGGCGGGTAGCTCGCGTCACGTCGTTCGGCGAGTTCGCGCTTCCGGAACGCGCGCTCGCCTTCGAGCAGCGGCGACGTCGCGACCGCCATGATGGCCGGGTGCTCCGGCGTGCAGGTCTGGATCATGACCTCGCCCGGCGCGCGGCCCCGCCCGGAGCGGCCCGCTACCTGGACGAGCAGCTGGAACGTGCGCTCCGCGGCGCGGAAGTCCGGCAGGTGGAGCGCCACGTCGGCATCCAGGACGCCGACCAGCGTGACGCGCGGGAAGTCGAGCCCCTTGGCGATCATCTGCGTGCCCAGCAGCACGTCGGCCTCGCCGCGCGCGAACCGGGCCAGCGTCTCGCCCGGGCCGGCTTTCGCGCGCGCAACGTCCAGGTCGAGGCGCAGCACGCGTGTGGCCGGGAACACTTGGGCCAGCTCGCGCTCTGCCCGCTGCGTGCCCGCGCCTCCGAAACGCAGGAGCGGCGAGCGGCAGTTCGGGCACACGAGGGGCGCGGGCGCGCGGTGATCGCAGTAGTGGCAGCGCAGTCCGCGCGGCTCCACGTGAAGGCGGAGCGCAATGTCGCAGCGGGGGCATTCGGGCGTGTGGCCGCAGGCGCGGCACTGCACGTGGTGCGAGTGCCCGCGGCGGTTCAACCACAGCAGCACCTGCTCGCGGCGCTCGAGGCGCTCGGCGATGGCGGCGCGCAGCGGCGCCGACACGACGCCCGGTCCGCTGCCCTCCCGCCGCAGGTCGACGACGCGCACCGTCGGCAGCGCGCGCCGGTCCACGCGCGCGGGCAACACCATGCGCCGGTAGCGACCGCGCGCGGCGTTCGCGAGCGTCTCGAGGCTGGGGGTGGCCGAACCCAGCACGACCGGAACGCCCAGCATCTGCGCGCGCCGCACCGCGACGTCGCGCCCGTGATAGCGGAGCTGGTCGCTCTGCTTGTAGGCCGGCTCGTGTTCCTCGTCCACCACGATGAGCTTGAGAGCTGGGAGCGGAGCGAACACGGCCGAGCGGGCACCCACCACCACATCGAGCGCGCCGCGACGCGCGAGCTCCCAGTTCCTGCGGCGTGTGCCCAGGGGCAGGTAGCTGTGGAGCACGCCGATGCGGCCGCCGAAGCGCTTGCCGAACATCGCCACGACCTGCGCGGTGAGCGCCACCTCGGGCACCAGCACGAGTGCCTGCCCGCCGGCCTCACGCGCCGCGCGCGCGGCGCGCAGGTAGACCTCGGTCTTCCCGCTCGCGGTGACGCCGTGGAGCAGGAACGGCTGGAAGCCTCCCGAGGCCACAGCCGCGTCCACCGCGGCGGCGGCCTCCTTCTGGGCGGCGGTGAGCGTCAGCCGATCGGGGAGGCCCAGGCCGAGCACGCGATCCTCGAGCGCGTGCCGGCGCGCGAGCGAACGCGCGAATCCCTCGTTGCCACCGGGAAGCGCCGCGGACACAACCTCGCCCGGCGGGGCCAGGTAGTACTCCGCCACCCAGCGCGCGAGTGCGAGCAGGTGCGCGCTCAAGAGCGGCGCGCCGGTGACCTTGGTGATGTCGCGCACTTTCTCGAGCGTGGTGGTCGCGATGCGCTCGACGACGACACCGCGCGCCGCGCGGCCGCGGAACGGGACCTCGACCGGCGCGCCGGCCAAGGCGGTGGCGGCGAGCGCCTCGGGGACGCGATAGGTGAAGAGCTGCCGGACGGGCACCGGCAGCGCGACGAGCGCAAACGACATGGTGGTCCAGGTGGCGGGCGAACCGGCCCGCGAGCGGGCCCTTCACGGGCGCGGGGGTCGCGCCGGGCGAGCGAACAGTGCGACGCGTCGCGCTCGAGCGCAAGCGTGGCGTTCGCTCGTGTGGGGGGCGCGCAGCGCGAGTGTGGGCGGCGCGAGGCGAGTGCGAAACACGTGCCTTGCGGCACAGGTACTCACGCAACGGGCCCGTGCCTTGCGGCACAGGTACCAACGCAACGGGCCCGTGCCTTGCGGCACAGGTACCAACGCAACGGGCCCGTGCCTTGCGGCACAGGTACCAACGCAACGGGCCCGTGCCTTGCGGCACAGGCCCGAGTGCGGGTCCGTACGGGACCTGGCGGAAGATCAGGCTTGCATGCGCTGTTGCGAGGTGCCGTGACCCAGGATCGCGTTGATGCGCTCGACCAGCTTGCGGGGGCTGAACGGCTTCGTGATGTAGTCGTCCGCTCCCACCTCGAAGCCGACTTTCTGGTCCACGTTGCGACCCTTCGCGGACAGCAGGATGACCGGCACGTCCTTGGTCTCGGGATCGGCCTTGAGGCGCTTGCACGTCTCGTATCCGTCGAGCTTCGGCATCATGATGTCGAGCACGATGAGGTCGGGCTTCTCCGCCCGCGCCTTCTCGACCGCCTGTTCGCCGTCGAGCGCGGTGAGCACCTCGTACCCCTCCATGCCGAGGCTGAAATCCAGGATATGGACGATGTAGATCTCGTCGTCCACCACCAGGATCCTGCCCTTCGCCATGCCGTTCACCTCCTTGCGACTCGGTTCCCGGGGGGCATGGCCGGTGCCGCGCCCCTCGGGCTTCCTGTCGTGTATCGGCGCCCCGTCGCCTCGGCTTGAGGGGTTCGTCCCCGGGGCCCGGTGTTCGGGTCCGGCCCCTCAGGCCGCCGCCCGGGGCTCCTCATCTTCCGCCTCGTCCAGCATCTTCACGAAGGCTTCCACCACTTCCGCGTCGAACTGCCGTCCGGACTCCCGCCGCAGCTCCTCGATGGCATCCTGGCGCGAGACCGCCGCACGCCAGGGCTGGGACTTGGTCATGCTCTCCCAGGCGTCCACGACGGCCAGGATGCGGGCGCCGATCGGGATCCGGTCGCCCGCGAGCCCCTGCGGATACCCGGCGCCGTCCCAGCGTTCGTGGTGCGCCAGCACCAGCTCGCGCACGAGCCCCAGGTACTCGAGTGGGCGCAGGATCTCGACGCTCACCTCGGGATGCGCGCGCACGGCGCGGCGCTGCTGCTCGTCCAGGTGGTTCGCGTGCGAGGTCTCCGGCCCGAGCCGCACCATGCCCAGGTCGTGGATGCTCGCGACGTAGCCGATGACGTCGGTCTCGGCCGGCGTCAAGCCGAGGCGCCGGGCCAGCGCCCGGGAACGCTTCACATAGCGGCGGCCGCCGAGCGCGAATTCGCGCTTCAACTGCGTCATCGTGCGCACGGCCTCGAGCGCGTCCTCCACGACGCGTTCGCTGTCAGGATAGGCGCAGGCGCGCTCGATGGCGCTGCCGACGCGCTCGGTGAGCATCACGAGCAGGCCCAGGTCGTCCTCGTCGAACGGCTCGCCGCTCTGCTTGGTGTTCGCGTTCACGACGCCGATTACCTCACCCTCGACGCGCAGCGGCACCGACAGCAGCGACTTCGTGTTGTACTGCGGGTGGTTCAGGCGGCGGAAGCGACGGTCGGTCTCGATGTCCTGGACGAGCAGCGGATGGCCCCAGGCCGCGACCGCGCCCGCGACGCCGCTCCGCAGTGCCGTACGGCGGCCCTTCACGGCGCCGCCGTGTCCCGTGCTCGCCGCGACGAACAGGTCGCCGCGATCCGGGTCCACGAGCACGAGCGAGACGAGCGAGCTCTCGAGCGTGACGCCCACCATCTCGACGATGGCGTCGAACAACGGCTGCAGGTCGGAACGCCCCAGTGCCTGGCGAGCGACGCGGCGGGCGCGGGCCGAGGCGGTCTGGCGGGCGGGCGCGTTGAAGCAGAAGCGCGGCCCCGGTGTCCTGCCGCCCACGACGCCGGGCGGCTGCTCGACCCACAGGTGGCCGGCATGGAGCTCGATGATGCCGCGTGCGATCGCGAGCCCCAGGCGGGACGCAGCCGGACCGCGGGTCGCGGCGGGCGAACCGGGAGGCGGTTCGCGGCGCGCGCGATGGAAGTGCTCGAACACGCTCGCCAGGTCCTCGTCCGGCAGCGGCGGGCCCTCGTCCTGCACGACGCAGGTCCAGTCCTCGGACCGGCCGGAGAGCGACAGCATGACGTGGCCGCCGAGCGGCGAGAACTCGATGGCATTGTGGACGAGGTTCTCGATGCCGCGACGCATGAGGTCCACGTCCACCTCGACGCGCGTGTCGTCGGCGTCGAGTTGCAGCAGCACGCCGCGCTGGTGCGCCGAGTCGCTGAGCCGGTCGAGCGCGGCGCGGCCCAGCTCGCGCAGCGACGTCGCGGTGAGCCGCAACGTGCACTCGCCGCCCTCGATGCGCGACAGGTCGCTCACGTCGGCGAGCAGCGTCGCCATGCGGTCGCACTCCTCGTGGATGACGCCGAGGAAGCGCGTGCGCGTGCTCTTCGCGTGCGGCGCCACCATCTCGAGCGATTCGCTGTAGGCCTTGACCGAGGCAAGCGGGCTCCGCAGCTCGGTCGCGACCAGGTTGAGGAGGCCGGCCGAGAACTCCTGCGACGACGCGAGCCGGCGCTCGAGCCCGGTGGCCTGCGCGCGCTCGTCCTCGAGCGCGCGGCGCAGGTGGACGCGCTCGATGGCGAGCGCCAGCGCGTCGCCCATGGTCTGAAGCAGCAGGCGCTCCTGTGGGTTGAACACGTGGGGCTGGGCGAAGCCGACGAGCAGGAACCCGTATGCCGTGCTGCCCGCCACGAGCGGCAGCGTGGCGAGTGACACCGGGGGCTCGTGCCAGAGCAGGGTCTCGCGCGACATGTCCTCGGCGAACGTCTCGTCGAACCGGGCGCGGTCGTTGCGCATCACCCACTCCACGGGACCGCCGTGCTCGGCCAGGTACGGCGTCTCGACACCGGACTCCTCGTAGAGGAACAGCGCGCCGCTGCGACGATCCACCCGCAGCAGGCAGGCGTGCGCAGAACCCAGCGCCTCGTGCAGGTGCTGGCGGGCGAGATCCCACGAAACGGCGAGGTCGTTGGTGGCGCGCAGCGCCAGCACCGCCTCCGCCAGGAGCGTGGCCGTTCCGCGGGACGGTTCCCGCGATCCGGTGCCGTTGACGTCGTCCTTGGCGTCCATCAGGCCACCTTTTGTTCAGTCTCCGTCGGCGGATCCTGGCGTCGGCGACGTTCGCCCACCATGACGCTGCCGGGAATGCCCTTTCCGTGCGCCTTGAGCTCCTGCGCGATGTCGATGAGCTGGGCGAGATGGGTGACCGGCACGCGGTCGGTGCTCACCAGCGCGATCGTGAGACTCATGAGCGGGAAGCGCTCCACGACGTGCCGGCGGTTGAGGACCTCGACGTGACCGCGGGAGCGATCCTCGACGTCGTAGAGGTCCGTCGCGGCGGTGTTGAACCAATCGATGATTGCCTCGCCCAAGGGCTCGGCCGCGTCGCACGAGCACAGCACGACGAAGTCGTCGCCGCCGATGTGTCCTACAAACCCGGCCGTGTCGCCGATGCGGTAGACGGATTCCGACAGGATGCGCGCGAGCAGCTGGATCGCCTCGTCGCCGCGGCCGTAGCCGTAGTAGTCGTTAAAGGCCTTGAAATGATCGATGTCGATCTGGAGCAGCGCGAACGGCCGGTCTTCGCCGAGCCGGCGGCGGATCTCGGCGTTGAGGGAATGGTTGCCGGGAAGCCCGGTGAGCGGGCTCGCCGAGCGCTGCTGGCGGCTCCAATCCAGCGCGTTCCGCACGCGCTGGGTGAGCTCTTTCATGTCGTAGGGCTTCGTGATGTAGTCGTTCGCGCCCTTCGACAGGCCCGTCATCTTGTCGTCCGGTCCGGCCTTCGCAGAGACCATGATGACCGGGATGTGTCGCGTCGTGAACGACGCGCGCAGCCGATCACAGACCTCGACGCCGTCGAGCTCCGGCATCATGACGTCGAGCACGATCAGGTCCGGCGTCTCATCCTGCGCCATGCGCACGGCTTCGACGCCGTCGCACGCCTCGATGACGGCGAAGCCCTCGAGCTCGAGACGCGTACGCAGCACGGCGCGGATGTCGCGCTCGTCGTCCGCGATGAGGATGCGCTGCTTCTCCAAATCGCTCTCCCGGGGGTGATGCGGTCGTATTGCGAATCGGGACTCGCACGGCGAAATGCGTTGGACGATCCGCGCTCGGCAGGTCGTCACGATGGCGTTATCGGTTTGTCGGGGCTGGGGCTTGCGGGATTTCCCGCCCCGAGGCCCCCGGTCAGCCGATCGGGAGCCCCGAGTCCTCGAGCGAGGCCGCCGCGTCGAGGTCCGCTCCGGCCCGCTCCCCCCGCTCGAGCCGCCGCGCCCCCACCCACGCGATCATGGCGGCGTTGTCCGCGCAGAGTCTGGGTGAGGGGACCCGGAGCGCCACACCCCTGGGCCCACAGAGAGCTTCCAGGTCGTTGCGTAGCTGTCTGTTACAGGCCACACCGCCACCCAGGCTCAGGGCCCGCGCGCCGGTCTGGTCCAGGGCCCGGGCGCACTTCGCCACGAGCGAGCCGACCACGGCCGCCTGGAACGAGGCGGCCACGTCGCGGACCAGCGCGTCCGGGTAGGGCGGCTCTCCGCGGGGCCTGAGCAGGTTTCCGACCGCGGTCTTCAACCCCGAGAACGAGAAGTCGAGCCCCGGCCGGTCGAGCATGGGGCGAGGCAGGTCGAACGCGTCCGCCCGGCCCTGGGCCGCGAGCCGATCCAGAATGGGCCCGCCCGGGAACCCGAGCCCCAGCCGCTTCGCCACCTTGTCGTATGCCTCGCCCGCCGCGTCGTCGAGCGTCGCCCCGAGCCAGCGGTACTCCCCCAGCCCGCGCACCTCCACGAGTTCGGTGTGGCCGCCCGAGACCACCAGCGCCACCGCCGGCCACGGGCTGTCACCGTGCTCGAGCGACGAGGAGTGGAGATGCGCCTCGATGTGGTTGACGCCCACGAGCGGCAGCTCGAGCGCCATCGCCCACGCCTTGGCGAACGCCACACCCACGACCAGCGAGCCCACGAGGCCCGGCGCGTGCGTGACCGCGAGCCCGGTGAGCTCGCCGGTCGTCACCTCCGCCTCGACGAGTGCGCGTTCGACCAGGGCGGGCAGCAGCTCCAGGTGCGCGCGCGACGCCAGCTCGGGCACGACGCCGCCGTAGAGCCTGTGCACATCCTGCGCCGCGATCAGATGCGAGCGGAGCCGCGTGCCGTGCTCGAGCACCGCCACCGACGTGTCGTCGCAAGAGGTCTCGATGGCGAGCACGAGCGCGCCGGCGCCACCCACCTCCGCTCCCGCGCGCTCCGGATCCGCGGACGTCACGAGCCCTCCGGAGCGAGCGACTCCTCGAGCCACGCCATGTAACGAGGTGCGCCGGCCGCGATGCGCACGGCGACGCACTCCGGCGTCTCGTACGGGTGGAGGTCGTGCAGCCTCGACAGGAGCGCGGTCCAGTCCTGCTTGCGCGTCTTCATGAGCACCACGACCTCGCGCTCATCTTTGACGTCATCCCGCCAGCGATAGATCGAGCGAGCGCCGGGGAGAAGGTTGGCGCAGGCCACGAGCCGCTCTTCGACGAGCGTGCGCGCCACGCGCGCGGCGTCGGCCTCGTTGGCGAACGTGGTGAACACGATCAGTGCTTCGGTCACGGGCTCCTCAGGGCTTGGGGGACGCGGCGGACGGGCGAGTGTAGCATCCCGAACATGCGTGCCATGCTTGGCCGAGCGGCTGGGGCCGCGCGGCGTCTCGCGCTCGCGATCACCGTGCTGGGTGCCGGGCTCGCCGCGATCGGCTCGCCGCGCCCGCTCCCTCCCATCGTGTTCGTGTCCCGCGCGGTTCCCACCGGCGCAGAGGCAGGACAGATCCCGGGTCTCGGGCCGCACGGCACGTTCGCGGGCGCGGGCGGACGGCTGCTCGAGCGCGCCGCGGACGGCGACATCCGCGCGCTGCTGAGCGACGGCCGGTTCTTCGATGTGGCCGACCCCGCTCCGTCACCGGATGGCCGGCGTGTGGCGTTCGCGGCCCGCGGGCGGGCGGACGACGCATGGCGCATCTGGGAGGTGGAGCGCTCCGGCGGCACGCCGCGATGCCTGACGTGCGCAAGCGAGTCGCCCACCGACTCGCAGGCTCGTGACGCGAGTTCTCGCGCCGGTGCGGGCGATGCCGATCCCGCCTGGTGGGGTGACACGCTCCTGTTCGTGAGCACGCGTGGAGACTCCGGCTCCGGGGTGAGCGGCGGCGCGCTCTACGACCGCTCGCTCGTGACGCAGCTCTTCGCGCGGCTTCCGGGCGGGAAGATCGTCCAGCTCACCCACGAGGCGAACGGTGTGCTGGACCCCGTGCCCGACGGGGCGAGGCGGCGACTCCTGTTCTCGCGCTGGTGGTTCAACCCGTGGCGGCCCGACCCGGCTGGCGGCACCACGCGCGGTGCTGGCGTCACCGGCGACAGCGTGAACGTGTGGCAGGTGGTGTCCGCGCGGCTTGCTCGCGACGCCCGAGGTACGCTGGTGCTTGCCGATGTGCGACTCGCCTCGGGCGGCGTCCTTCCGAGGCGGCGCGGCATGGGCGTTCAGCCCACACCGCTCCCGAACGGTGGCGTGGTGGCGGTGGCGGCCCGCAACACCGGCCTTGCGCCCCGGCCGGGCGAACTCATGCTTCTGCGCTTCGCTTCGCCGCCGTCCAAGGGAGTGCGGTTGGCGGGAGCGGCGATCGGCGACGACGCGGGCGATCCCTACATCGAAAGCGCCAACCTCCGTGCCCCCGCCGCGTGCGCGCCCGCGGGGCTCGACGATGGCCGGCTCGTCTACTCTCTGGATCCGGGTGGCCGCGGCGACTTCGGCGTGTGGCTGCTGGGTGCTGGGCCCGGGTCGCGCACGACCGTCGTGGACCTGCCCGGCACGTGGGAGCTGGATGCCGCGCCGGTGCCGCTGCCACGCGCGCGGCCCGCGCCTGTGCCGCCCCGCACCCCGGTGCTCGCGGCTGACGCAGCGACGACCCGGGTTGCGCAGGGCGAGTTCCGCTACCTCGCGACCGACGTCTTCGCCGGACGCGGCGCGGCGGCCCGTCGCGACGATGCGCGATTGCGTGTGTATCGGCTCGTCGGCGCCGACTCCTCGGAGTGGATCCGCACCGTGCCCGTCCCGCGCAGCGGCCGCGTGGACGTCTTTCTGCCCGCCGAGACGCCGCTGTTCGAGCTGCTCACGGACTCGACCGGCCGGGCGCTCCCGAGCGCGCACGGCCCGACGCAGGTGCGTGGTTTCAACGCCGGTGCCCGGGGGACGACGTCACGCTGCAGCGGCTGCCACCTGGGACACAGCGCGCAGCGCTGAAGCGATCGCCCTCAACGGGTCGCGACCGCGTAGGCGATCCAGGTGTCCTCGTTGTCGAGCGTCGCGCGCTTGTAGAGCACGCCGTTCCCGCTCTTCGCGCGAGCGTCCCAGCCCTCCGCCCAGACCTCGAAGTGCGAGAAGCCCGCCTCGACCAGCGCGTCGCGCAGCTCTGGGATGGTGTACATGCGCCAGTCGTACGTGAACGCACGGCCGAGCCGGCGGCCGTTCGGCAGCTCGAAGTGGATGTGCGCGAGCAGTCGCCGATCCACGGGGTTCAAGCTGGCGTGCTCCCACACGTAGGTGAAGCGCGGCAACGGCGTGCCGTCCGGCGAGTGTTCGGCGCGCTTGCGCGTGCGTTCGACGAGCGCGCGCTCCGCGTCACCGCCGCCGAACAGGTTCATGACGAGCACGCCGCGCGGCTTGAGGCTCGCGCGCGCCGCACGCAGGTAGCGCACGAGGTCGGTGCGCTCGTGGAACACCCACCACGAGAAGTTGAGCGCGCACGCCACGTCCACGGCGGGGCGGCGCGCCTGCCGCACGTCGCCACGCACGAGCGTCACGCGCTTCGCCGCCTCGCGTGCCCACGGCAGCCGATGGCGGCGCGCCCACGCCAGCGGCTCCGGGTCCAGGTCCACGCCCCACGCGCGACGGTCGCGGCCGCGCCGCACCCACGCCGTAGCGAGCGCAGCCGTGCTGCAGAAGTCCTCGCGGAACAGGCGTGGTTCGCGCGCTGGATTCCGGTAGCGCCACACCCGCTCGAGGAAGTCGAGGTCCCAGTCCACGCCCTGCACCGCCACCTCATAGAGGGCGTGCCGGTCAAGGCGTCGTCTGGAGCGCGGCGCGGTGTGGCGGCGTTTCGTCATCGCTCGTTCCTTGGGTAGGATGCGCGCCCGTGCACGGTGGACCACGTGGTTCGCGGTCCCGCCGGGTCTCGCGCGAGGGCCGCGCATGTTCGCGTCGTCCGCCCGAGCGCGTCAACCGTTCCCCGGGAGCCCGTTTGCCGCGATCCGCTCGCCCCGCACTCCGCTGGGCTTCGCTCGGTGACGAGCGCTTGCTCGACCTGCATTTCCGCGACCTCGACGTGCAAGTCGAAGGCAGCGCGCTGGAACCGCTCGTGCACGAGGTCTGGGGTGAGCTCGAACAGCGGAGGCTGCGATTCCGCCCGCACGTGTGGGCGAGCACGGAGTGGTTCTCGCCGGACGGCGTACCCGGGATCGCGGTGCCGTTCTACCTGGTCCACCCGCGCCTGCTGCGACTCGAGCGCACGATGATGATCGAGGCCGAGGGCGGCTCGCGCGAGGAATGCCTCATGATCCTGCGCCACGAGGCCGGACACGCCGTGCAGCACGCGTGGCGCCTCCAGCGACGCGAGGGGTGGCGCCGCACGTTCGGCGACCCGTCACGGCCCTACCCCACGATCTACCGCCCGAATCCCGCGAGCCAGCGGCACGTCCAGCACCTGCGGCAGTACTACGCGCAGGCGCATCCGCACGAGGACTTAGCCGAGACGTTCGCGGTCTGGCTGGCGCCGCGTTCGAAATGGCGCCGCCGCTACGCAGGCTGGCCGGCGCTGCGCAAGCTCGAGGTCGTGGACGAGCTGATGCGGGAACTGCGTGGCACGACGCCGCCTGTCCGCACCCGCCGCCGCGTCGAGTCGTTGTCCCAGATGAATCTCACGCTGCGCGAGCACTACGCCCGGAAGCAGGCGCATCAGGCCAGCGACCGGCCCAGCATCCCGGACCGCGACCTGCAGCGGCTGTTCGCCGCCCAGCCGGGGCAGCGCGGCGAGCCCGCGCACGCGTTCCTGCGCCGGCACCGCGCCGAGCTGCGCCGCATGGTGGCGCGCTTCACGGGCGAGTCGCAGTACACGCTCGAGCATGTGCTCGGCGACGTCATCGAGCGCTGTCGCACGCTCGAGCTGCGGGCCTCGCGTGAAGACCGCCGGCTGCGCGTGGACTTCGCGCTCCTGCTCACCGTGCGCACCGTCCATTTCCACTACTCGCGCCGCAATTGGGTGGCGCTGTGAACCGGCCGCTCAAGAAGCCGCTGCGCATCCTCGTGCTCATGCACCCCACGCTGGTGCCGCCCGACACGCTCAAGGGTCAGCCGCCCGAGGAGGTGCACCGCTGGAAGACGGAATTCGACGTCGTGAACACGCTGCGCCGGATCGGTCACGAGGTGCGGGCACTCGGGGTGCAGGACGAGCTGAACCCGATCCGTGTCGCGGCCGACGATTGGCATCCGGACGTCGTGTTCAACCTGCTCGAGGAGTTTCATGGACTCTCGGACTTCGATTCGCACGTCGTGAGCTATCTCGAGCTCTTGAAGCTCCCCTACACCGGATGCAACCCGCGCGGGCTCGTGCTCGCCCGCAGCAAGGCCATCACCAAGAAGATCGCGGCCTATCATCGCGTGCGTGTGCCCGCGTTCTTCGTGGTGCCGCGCGGGCGGAAGGCCCGCCGGCCGAAGAGCCTTCGCTTCCCGCTGTTCGTGAAGAGCGCGAGCGAGGAATCCTCGCTCGGCATCTCGCAGGCGAGCCTCGTGGACTCCGAGGAGCGCCTCGCCGAGCGTGTGCGTTTCGTGCACGAGTCGGTGGCCACGGACGCGCTGGTCGAGGAATACATCGAGGGACGCGAACTCTACGTGGCCGCGATCGGCAACGAGCGCGTGCGGACGCTGCCGGTGTGGGAACTGGACTTCGGCAAGCTGCCCGAGACCGGCGAACCCATCGCGACCGAGCGGGTGAAGCACAGCCTCGAGTACCAGAAGAAACACCAGATCGACGCGCACCGCGCCGAGAACCTGGATCCGGCGCTGACGCGCGCGCTCGACCGGACGACACGCCGCGTCTACCGGATGCTCGAACTCGATGGCTACGCGCGAGTGGATTATCGGCTCACGCCGCAGGCCGAGCTGTTCCTGCTCGAGGCGAACCCGAATCCGGAGATCGCCGAGAAGGAGGAGTTCGCGAGCGCCGCGCTGGCGGCCGGACTCTCCTACCGGCAGCTCCTGCAGCGCCTCGTCTCGCTGGCCCTCGCCCGGCCCGTCCGCCCGGAGTGACGGAGCCTCCCTCGCCCGAGGGCCCGCTGCCATTCCCGAGTCCTCCCGGATCGATTCGCATTGCCGGAATCGAGGCCGCGTGCTATCGCTTCCGCGCCTCTGTCCCGGGCTGATGACGCGTTCCGTTCCCGCATGCCAGGAGGCCGCATGTTCCAGTTGTTCCCGCGCGAAGAGGACTTCTTCGTCCTGTTCCGGAAGCAGGCCGCGCTGGTGCGGGAGAGCAGCGACATGCTCTACCAGATGATGGACTCGTTCGATCGCCTCGAGGAACGGGCGAAGGAGCTCAAGGACCTCGAGCACCGCGCCGACCTCGTCACGCACGAGATCTTCGAGCGCCTGAATCGCACGTTCATCACCCCGCTCGAGCGCGAGGACATCCACGCGCTCGCCAGCAACCTGGACGACGTCATCGACGCGATCGAAGCCATCGGCTCGCGGCTGCTGCTGTTCCAGGTGCGCAATCCCACGGCCGAGGCGCTGCGCATGGCCGCGATCCTCATGGAGTGCACGCGCCAGATCGAGCAGGCGGTGGACAACCTGAAGCGCATGAACAACCTGATGTCGTTCACGATCGAGATCAACCGCCTCGAGAACGAGTCTGACGCCATCAACCGCAATGTCACCGCCGACCTGTTCAGCGGTCGCCACGACGTGCTCGACGTGCTGCGTTGGAAAGAGATCTATGGCCGACTGGAGAGCGCCGCAGACAAGTGCGAGGACGTGGCGAACGCGATCGAGTCCATCGTCGTGAAGAGCCGCTGAGATGACGTTGCCGCTACCGCTGGACATCCTGTTGATCGTGTTCGTGGCACTCGCGTTCGATTTCAGCAATGGCTTCCACGACGCCGCGAACTCCATCGCCACGGTCGTGAGTACACGTGTGCTGTCGCCGCGCCTGGCAGTGGCGTGGGCGGCGTTCTTCAACTTCGTCGCGTTCGCGGTGTTCGGCGTGCACGTCGCGAAGACCATCGCCAAGGGCACCGTGGACCCCAGCGTCGTGACGCCCGCGATTGTGCTTGCGGCGCTGCTCGCGGCGCTGATCTGGAACCTGCTCACGTGGTGGTGGGGACTTCCCACGTCTTCGTCGCATGCACTGCTCGGGGGGTTCGTCGGTGCCGCCGTGGTGTCCGCGGGACCGAGCGCCGTCGTCGTGGGCGGACTCGTGAAGACGCTCGCGTTCATCGTGGTGTCACCGCTTCTCGGCTTCGTGCTCGGCCTGCTCAGCATGTTCGCGGTGTCGTGGATATTCCGACGATCCACGCCGCACGGCGTGGACTCCCTGTTCCGTCGGCTCCAGATCGGTTCCGCTGCGATGTTCAGCCTCGGGCACGGCTCGAACGACGCGCAGAAGACCGCGGGCATCATCACCGCGCTGCTCTACTCGAGCGGCCATCTGCATGGCGACTTCCACGTGCCCAACTGGGTCGTGATCTCGAGCTACGGCGCCATCGGCCTCGGCACACTCTCCGGCGGCTGGCGCATCGTGGAGACGATGGGCATGCGCATCACGAAGCTCCAGCCCGTCGGCGGCTTCTGCGCCGAGACTTCGGGGGCCATCGCGTTGTTCGGCGCCAGCGCGCTCGGCATCCCCGTTTCCACCACGCACACGATCACCGGCGCCATCACGGGTTCGGGCATCTCGGCGTCCCGCCGCCTGTCCGCCGTGAAATGGGGCGTCGCGGGCCGTATCGTGTGGGCGTGGATCTTCACCATGCCGACCGCCGCCTTGCTGGCGGCGTTGTGCTTGCTCGTCGTCCGTGCCGCTGGCATGCACTGATCGCGCAGACCTCGCTCCCACCCCGACAATCTCGGAGACCTTCATGCAGATGCTCGAGCAACTCGTCGCCAGCGCCAACGTGGACACGAACCAGCCGGGCTGGCGGACGCGGCTGCCCAAGCCCCAGCAGCTCGCGTTCGCGCCGGCGCAGACCTGGCGCGCGCGCATGACCACGAACAAGGGCGAGATCGTGATCCAGCTGCTCGCTGACTCGGCACCGATGCACGTCACGAACTTCGCCTACCTCGCGAGCCTCGGCTTCTACGACGGGCTCTCGTTCCATCGTGTGATCCCCGAGTTCATGGCGCAGGGTGGCTGTCCGCTCGGCAGCGGAACGGGTGGACCGGGGTACCGCTTCGACGGCGAGTTCGCGCCCGGAGTGCGCCACGACCGCGGCGGCCTCCTGAGCATGGCGAACGCCGGTCCGGGAACGGACGGCAGCCAGTTCTTCCTCACGTTCGTGCCGACGCCGTGGCTCGACGGTAAGCACACCATCTTCGGCCAGGTGGAAGGTGGCGAGAGCGTGCTGCAGGCATTGGAAGGATGCGGATCGTCCTCGGGACGCCCGACTGAGAAGCTCGTCATGGAGAGGGTCGTCATCGAGGTCGCGTGACCTCCGGGATTGTCACAGCGAGTCGCGGCCCCTAGTCTCCGACGGGGCTTTCAACATCGTGCGGAGGTGGGGATGAAGGCGTTCGCGGCCTTGAAGCAGCGTTTGCTCGAAGTGGACGACCTGCAGGGCGCGGCGAACGTGCTGCGCTGGGACCAGGCCACCTACATGCCTCCCGGCGGCGCGCCCGCGCGCGGCCGGCAGACCGCGGCACTCGCTCGGCTCGCCCACGAACGCCTGGTGGACGTCGACACCGGCCGGCTGCTGGACGCTGCCGCCAAGGAGACGGCGTCGCTGCCGTTCGACTCGGACGAGGCGTCGCTCGTTCGCGTCTCGCGACGCGGTTGGGAGCAGGCGGTGCGCATCCCCGCGCCGCTCGTGAGCGAGTTCCACGAGCACACGGCCGCCGCGTACCAGGCGTGGACGGAGGCGCGGCCGAAGAGCGACTTCGAGACCGTGCGCCCGGCGCTCGAGAAGACGCTCGACCTGTCGCGGCGCATGGCGGACTGCTTCCCCGGCTACGACCACATCGCCGATCCGCTCATCGACTTCTTCGACTACGGCACCAAGGCCGCCGACGTGCGGCGGCTGTTCGCCGACCTTCGCGCCCGGCTCGTGCCGATCGTGCGCGCGATCGCGTCACGTCCGCTCGCCGACGACGCGTGCCTGCACCAGCCGGCGCCGGAGGCCGAGCAGTTGGCGTTCGGGCTCGAGGTCATCCGCGACTTCGGGTACGACTTCCACCGCGGCCGCCAGGACAAGACCCCGCATCCGTTCATGACGAAGTTCTCGCTCGGCGACGTGCGCATCACCACGCGCGTGCGCGAGAACGAGTTCACGGATTCGTTCTATTCGACGCTTCACGAATGCGGCCACGCGCTCTACGAACAGGGCATCGACCTGTCCTACGAGGGCACGCCGCTCGCCACGGGCGCGTCGTCCGGCGTGCACGAGAGCCAGTCGCGCCTGTGGGAGAACCAGGTCGGACGCAGTCGTGGCTTCTGGGAGCACTACCACGCGCGTCTCGAGCGCGCATTCCCCCGCCAGATGCAGGGGGTGTCGGTGGACACGATCTACCGTGCAGTGAATCGCGTGCAGCGCTCGCTCATCCGCACCGAGGCGGACGAGGTCACGTACAACCTGCACATCATGCTGCGCTTCGGCCTCGAGCTCGACCTGCTCGAGGGCAAGCTCGCGGTGAAGGACCTGGCGCGCGAGTGGCGCGAGCGATTCGAGGCCGACTTCGGCATCCCCGTGCCGGACGACCGGCGTG
Organism: Candidatus Eiseniibacteriota bacterium; assembly: GCA_023249815.1. GTDB lineage: Bacteria > Eisenbacteria > RBG-16-71-46 > RBG-16-71-46 > RBG-16-71-46 > JAIOPA01. The sequence goes on along the minus strand of JAHFBX010000011.1, from coordinate 5,278 downwards.
GCGTACTGCAGGACGTGCACTGGTATTCGGGTCCCATCGGCGGCGTGTTCCAGGGCTACACGCTCGGGAACATCCTCTCGGCGCAGTTCCACGGTTGCGCCGTCCAGGCGCATCCTGGCATCCCCGACGACGTGCGTCGTGGCGAGTTCGGGGTGCTGCGCGGCTGGCTTCGCGAGAACGTCCATCGCCATGGCGCCAAGTTCACGGCATCGGAGCTGGTGAAGCGCGTCACGGGA
>JAHFBX010000011.1:0-5032 GCA_023249815.1 Candidatus Eiseniibacteriota bacterium | reverse complement strand
CTCGATCGGGCCCTATATCGACTACCTGTGGGGCAAGTACCAGCCGCTCTATGGCCTCCGCGAAGCAGAGCGTCAGGGCGCCGGCGTGGCTTAGCGCCCGCCCCGCGCCCCGCCGAGGGGCGCCCGCATGCCGGAACTTCCCGATCTCACGGTCTACGTCGAACACCTCGAGCGCCTGCTCGTGGGGCGTACACTCGAGCGCGTGCGGCTGGCGGGCTGGAACCTGCTACGCACCGCGGCGCCACCGCTCGGCGACGTCGCCGGACGCCGCGTCACCGGCGTGCGACGCGCGGGCAAGCGCCTCGTGTTCGCGCTCGAGGGCGGCCTCCGCCTGGCGCTCCACCTCATGATCTCGGGGCGCCTGCACTGGCGCGCTCCCAGCGCCGTCCTGCCCAAGCGCGTGGGACTCGCCGCGTTCGACTTCGAGCACGGCACGCTGCTCCTGACCGAGAAGTCCACGCACCAGCGCGCCGGTCTGCACGTCCTCGCGGACGACGCGGCCGTGGCCCGCCTGGATGCCGGCGGCGTGGAGCCGCTCGGCGTAGACACGTCAGGATTCGCGGCGGCGATCGCGCGCGAGGATCACACGCTCAAACGCGCGCTCACGGATCCGCGACTCCTCTCGGGCATCGGCAATGCGTACTCCGACGAGATCCTGCACCGCGCGCGGCTCTCGCCGTTCAAGCGCACGCCGAGCCTCTCGCCCGAAGAGATCACCCGGCTCCATCAAGCCGCTGTCTCCGTGCTCGTGGAATGGACCGAACGGCTCCGCGCGCTTGCGGGCGACAGGTTCCCGGATCGCGTGACGGCGTTCCAGGACGGCTTCGCCGTGCACGGCCGCTATGGCAAACCCTGCCCGGTGTGTGGCGCTCCCGTCCAGCGCGTGGTCTACGCCGAGAACGAGATGAACTACTGCGCGCGCTGCCAGACCGCGGGCCGACTGCTCGCGGATCGCGCGTTGTCGCGGCTCTTGCGCGACGACTGGCCGCGCACGATCGAGGAGCTCGAGGAGCGACGGGTCCCGCCCGGACGGTCTTGAGCTACAGCACGTCAGCGAGCGTCAGCTCGACTTCCTCTTCGCGCAGATCCCGCTCGTAGGTGACCTTCACCGAGGTCCCGGCCGGGCCGTTCTTGAGCAGGCGATCGAGCTCCTCCGGCGTCCAGCGCTCGATGCTGCGGCCGTTCACCGAGCGCAGCACGTCACGCACCTTGAAGCCCGCCTCCGCCGCGGGCGAACCCTTGACGACGCCGTGCACGATGACCACGCCGGCCCAGCGCGAGAACCACAGTCCGCTGCGCGTGAACGCCTCGCGCTCGGCGAAGCGCACACCCGGCTCGAGCCACAGCGTCCCGCCTGCGTAGTCGAACGTGCAGTAGAAGCGTTCGAGCACCGTGGTGCCGAGGTTGCCCTGGATCTCCTTGCTGCCCGAGCCGCCGTTATGATGCGTGCTCAGTCCCACGATCGGTTCCAGCATGCGGAACGGGCCGAGCTGCAGGCTGTCCATGCGGCAGACGGTCTCGGTGAACGCTCCGCCGATTCCGGCGACCCAGTACTGCACGTCCTTGCGCTTGGTCGCGAGCAGCCGGCAGGCCTGCACCTGCTCGGCGTGCACCGTGAACACGGTCGAGTTGCCCACGTCCACGATGTAGTCCCCTTTGCAGCGCCCGTTGAGCGTCACCTCCACCGTCGGGATGTTGCCGTTGAGCGTCATCGGGATCGGCGTGCCCGGGCCGGAGTGTTTGTAGCTCGCGGGGTCGTGCAGCACGAGCACCTGGCGGTCGAAGTCCAACTCGAGCGTGAACCGGCTGAGCACGTCGTAGCCAAGCAGTCCCGCGGTGCGCCCCCACTCCACGGAACTCAGCGCGTCCTGTAGCTCGATGACGCCCGCGCGCAGGTCCTTGACCTCCACGCCGACGCCGCGCTTCGTCGTCCACGACAGCGAGTGAATGCGCGTGAACCCGAACGTGTCGTGCCCGCCGACACCCTGTGCCATGTGCTCGCCCTCGGCGACGAGACCCAATGTCTGCGCATAGCCGCGATCGAGGCATGAGTTGAACGCGCCGGTGTCGAGGATGAACTCAGCGGGCGGCGCGCCGTTCACGGACAGCTTCACCCACACGTGACCGCGCCGGTAGCGAAACGGCAGCTCGACCCGCTGCTTGGCGCCCATCCACACCACGGGCACGGCGGTCGTGGCCGGGCGCGTGAACGCGTTCCTCTCCGCCGGTCCCTCCGCCCACAGGCTGTCCACCGTCGTGCGCGTGAAGCTCTGCGGAAACTGCGGCATGCCGACCGTGAACAGTGTCGGGCGCTTCCGGCCCGCGAGCTTTTTCCACCCGAGCACCTCCTCGTTCCAGTCGAACTGGTCGCGGAAGTGCGTGATACGGCCGAGGAGGCCGGTGGACGAGTCGAACCACAGCATCTTCTTGGGACCCACCGGCGGCTTGACCTCGACGGATCGCAACGCTCGGCCCGAGAGGAACGCGGCCTGGCCGAGGATGGCACGCGTGGTGGTGTCGCGAGCCCATTGCTCGGACTCGAACCAAGCCTCGGCGCGCAACGCTTCGAGGTCTTTGCCTTCGACCGGCCCGACCTTCTTGGAGGTGAAGTCCGTGCTCCACGCCGTCGTGCGGTCGAGTCCCTCGCGACGGCGGATCAGACCCAGCCGCTCGACACTGAGCAGCCGATCGGGTCCCTGCCGCCAATCCTCCCAGCGTCCCTCGACTCCAGCGGTCGTGATGCGTCCCTTGCGATGCAGCACCGTGTCCGCTTCCAGCGCGGCACGTCCACCCGTCACCTCGACGTAGCGCTCGATGATCTCGCGCGCCTGGCGCAGCGGATCCGTGCTCGCGGATGCGTGCGCGGGTTCGGCGAACACCACGAGCGCGAGCGCGGCGATGACCCTGGTCCTCATGCGGCCCTCCGTGGCCGGCGCGAGCGCGGGCGGCCCGCCCGGTTATCGGCAAGAACGGGCCTGGCGCTGAGTCCGCGTTGCGCGACCGTGTTCCGGAGGCCGATGCGGCGTGGGGGCCCCGGCGGATCGACCGCGCCGGGACCCCCACGCGAAGTTCAGCTCTTCGTAGTAGCCTTGCCGCGGAACTTGATCGAGCAGCCCATGGCCTTGGTCTCGGCCACGCTCACGGTCTTGCCCGCCGCCACGGCGTCCACCGCGTCCTTGAGCCAGGCCTCCTTCACGGCCGCCGCATCCTTCGCGTTGTCATCCACGGTGCCGTGATAGACGAGCTTGCCCGCGGCATCGAACACGAACGCCTCCGGCGTGCGCGTCGCGCCGAACGCACGAGCGATGTCGGACGTGGCATCCACGACGTACGGGAACTGGAACTTCAGGTCCTTCGCGCGCTTCTTCATCTCGGCGTAGCCGTCCTCGGCATTGACGGCCGGGTCGTTCGAGTTGATGGCGACCACGCCCAGGCCCGCGGCCGCCGCGGCGTTGCCGATCTCCGCGACGCGCGCCTGCCACATCTTGGCCCACGGGCAGGCATTACAGGTAAACACTACCAGCGTGCCCTGCTTGCTCGTGAGCGAGGCGAGCGCGAGTTCCTTGCCATTCACGCCTTTCATCTTGACGTCCGCCGCAGGCATCACGTCACCCATGGCGAGCTGAGCCTGCGCTGGCGCGACCAGCACGGCGAGCGTGAGTGCGGCACCGGCGAACGTACGGATCTGGCGTGCGATCGAGCGAGGCATGGGTGGATCTCCTATGGGGCGGTGGTGGCCAGCAGCGGCGCGACGGCCGCTTCGAAACGGGAGGAATCCGCGCCGCCTTCCCAGAACTCGATGGGAGTGCCGCGCGAGTCATAGACGAGCGTCAACGGGAGCGCGCCGCTCCAGCGACGGTCCAGGCCATTGATGAACTCCATGTCGGGACCGGACTTGAGCAACCATGGCCCCGGCGTGCCGTGCTCGGCGAGGAACGCGCGCGCCGCGAGCGTCTGGTCCTCGAAGTCGGCGGACACGAACAGCACGCGCAGCCCGTCGGCGCGATGGCGCTTCGCGATCGAGACCAGGGCCGGGAACTCCTCGCGACAGGGACCACACCACGTCGCCCACACGTTGACGAGCGTGGCGCGCGCGCCGGGCGCGCGAGCGCGCGCGAGCAGCTGGTCCGCGGTGACGGGCTCGAGCGCGAGCGTGTCGGGTTGGGCGGCCGCGCGGGTGGCGTGTTCGACCGGACGCGAACCGCAGCCCGCGAGCATGAGCGCGAGCGCGATCGAGGCGAGCGCGACGCGTGTGCGAGCGGCGTCCGGGCGGGAGGTCTCGGGTAGGGATCGCATCTTGCGACAGTATCGCGGCCCGCGTGGTTCCCGCATGTCACACGCGCGTCAGAGCCACGCCGTGGAAGACGAGCGTGGCGATGCGGCGGACGAATGCTGCCAGCCGGGCGGTGGGGACACCGCGCCACCACAAGACGGCGCGGGCGTTGAGCCCGCGCCGTCCGTGATCACCGCGCGGCCGCCCGCCTGGGCGAGCGACCGGACCTCATTCGCCCGCGATCATTGCGCGAGCGGGCACGACGTCGCGCACGACGCCGGGCACGGCTGGCAATCCGGCGGGCAGTGGGGCGGGCACGCCGCCCCCGGCCCTGCCGTGTCACCGGCCCACGCGAGCGTCGTGGCGGTGAGCGCCATCGCGAGCATCCAGAATGCGATATTGCGTCGCATGATCTTCACCCCTCTTGGAGAGTCAACGGAAGACTTCAGGGGTCCGGCTCCCGCCGAAGGGAGCGAGACCGTTCCAAGCGAGAGCAACGATCAGGCGCAGGGCGGAGCCCGGGGTTGCGGCGGCGCGTGCGCCACGCGCAGCGTGGGTGGTCTCGGGTCTTCACCGAATCGCGCACGGGCGAGCGCGGAGGGCGGCGCGACCACCAACGGGGCCACGAGCGCCGTGAGTGGTGCGCTCGCGCGCGGCGCGGGCATGTCGTCGGCGCGGACGGTGAGCGCGCTCCACGGTGGCCGGATACACCAGACGCGGTCGCCCACCGGCAGCGGATCGGGTTCGCTATCGCAGGCC
>JAHFBX010000164.1 GCA_023249815.1 Candidatus Eiseniibacteriota bacterium | reverse complement strand
GACGCCGATCGCCATCAGCAGCGGTTCGCGAGCGACGGCGTTCACCCCGAACCCGAGACCGACCAGGGCGGAACCCAGCGCCAGGGTTCGGGACCGATTCCAGCGAGTCACGATCGGTGCGAGGAACGGCTGAACGAGCACGATGACGATGCCGTTCAGGCCGAGCACCAGCCCCAGCAGCCGGCGGGAGAGCCCCGCTTCGCTCATGGTGATGGGTAATGCCGCCACGTGCTGCATGAAGAGCAACAGCACCAGCAGTGAGAGCCCGATGAACACGGCGAACGGCGCGTCGCGATAGGGCACGAGGAATCCGCGCACGAGTCCCGGGCGAGCGGCAGCCCCAGATTCGGCGTGCGGCGGGCGGGTCTCCGGGACGAGGCGCCAGACGAGGACCGCGAACGCCATGCTCGTGAGGCCGTCCCCGATGAACAGCAGCAAGAACGAGCGCGAGGCGAGCAGGCCCGCGAGCAGCAGCCCGAACGAGTAGCCGAGGTTGATGACCCAGTAGAGGATGCCGAACGCGCGCACCCGGTCGTGCGCCGGCACGAGATCGGCGACCGCGGCCTGCATGGCGGGTCGGTAGGCCTCGCTCACGAGGCCCGCGAGGAAGCAGGCCGGAGCCAGCACGGCCAGGTCATGCACGAAGCCAAGCGCCATCACGCCGGAGCCACCCATGAACAGCGACCCGATCATGGTGGCGCGCCGTCCGAGATGGTCGGCGAGGTAGCCGCCGAGCGGGCTCGCCACCGCCGCGCCGGCGCCGTAGCACGCCACCACCGCACCTGCCGCGGCAGCCGACACTCCGCGGCCCTGTGTCAGGTAGATGGCGAGGAACGGCACGACAAACGCCCCGGCGCGGTTGATGAACATACCCACCCACAACACCCAGAACGTGCGTGGCAGGCCGCCGAGCATCGCCGAGACGCGGGAGCGAAGCGTTCCGGGAGCAGCGTTCATGCGCGAAGGGTGTCGCACGAGCGGTCGAGCGGACGGGCACCGGGCATCCGCAAGGGGTAGGGCCTCGGGTGCGGGAGGTCAATCCGCTCCTCGCCGGCAGAGTGGCACGCTGGGTTGTCCGCATCCGTGCCGATGCCGCACCATGCGCTGGATGGGCATTCGATTGCTCCCGCGATGAACCGCCGGCGGATCCCAGGCAAGACAGGGAGGGACGTTCGTGAACAGGCTGGGCTGGCGCTTCGTGACAGGCGGCGCCGCGATCGTCCTGACAGCGTTCCTCGTGCTCCCGCTGCTGGCGCTGTTCCTGCGCGTCTCCCCCGCCGTGCTGCTCTCGCGGCTGGGTGAGCCGGTGGTGCTCGACGCCCTGCGACTGAGCCTTCTGACCAGCGCCGCCGCCACGCTGGTCGTCGTGGCGCTGGGGCTGCCCATGGCCTACCTGCTCGCGACCCGCGACTTTCCCGGGAAACGCGTGATCGAGGTCCTCGTCGACCTGCCCATGGTACTCCCCCCCACCGTCGCGGGCTTCTCGCTGCTCATGGCGTTCGGACGCACGGGGCTGGCAGGGCACTCGCTAGAGGCGTTCGGCGTATCGCTGCCGTTCACAACGGCCGGCGTGGTGGTGGCGCAGGTCTTCATGGCGGTCCCGTTCTTCGTGGGCCCCGCGCGCGCGGGTCTGGCCGGCGTGGACCGGCGTCTCGTGGACGCCGCGGCAACGCTGCGCGCCTCGGAGGCGTTCACATTCTTCCGCGTCATGCTGCCGCTCGCCACCCCCGCGATCATGGCCGGGATCGCCATGAGCGGCGCGCGCGCGCTGGGCGAGTTCGGCGCCACCATCACGTTCGCGGGCAACCTGCCCGGGACGACGCAGACCATGCCGCTCGCGGTGTACCTGGCGCTCCAGTCGGACCTGGACGCCGCGGTGGTGATGTCGGTGCTGTTGCTCGCGATGGCGTTCGGGCTGCTCCTGGGGCTTCGCTCCGCTCCGGTCGGCTGGTTCTGGAGGCGAGATGCTCGAGGCACGATTCGCTAGCCGGCTCGGCCTGTTCAGCCTCGACGTCGAATTGCAGGTCCCGGACCGCACGGTGATGGTGCTGGTCGGCGAGAGCGGCTCGGGGAAGTCGACCGTGCTCCGCCTGCTCGCGGGGCTCCTGGCGCCGGAGCGAGGCCGGCTCGTCGTGGACGGCAAGACGTGGTTCGACTCCGAACGCGGCGCGGCCCTGCCGGCAAATGCTCGCGCTGTAGGTCACGTCGCACAGGACCACGCACTGTTCCCGCACCTTTCGGTCTCGCAGAACGTCGCGTTCGGGCTCGAGGCACAGGGGGTGCCGCGCTCGGAGGTGAAGCGAAGAGCGGCGTCCGCGCTCGAAAGACTCGGCGTGAGCGCGCTGGCCGCGAGACGTCCACACCAGCTCTCGGGTGGACAGCAGCAGCGCGTCGCGATCGCTCGCGCTATCGTCCTCGAACCCAGCCTGCTGCTGCTCGACGAACCGCTCTCGGCACTCGACGCGCAGTCGCGGCGCGTCATCCGGAGCGAGCTCAAGCGGCTGCTCGCAACGCTTTTCTGCACGACACTCTACGTGACGCACAATCCGGCAGAGGCGCTGGCGATGGGAGAGCGCATCACCGTGATCGAGGCGGGCCGCGTGACGCAGACGGGCGCGCGCGACGATCTCATGCGGCATCCGCGCTCGGCCTACGTCGCGGAGTTTCTCGGAGTGAACCTGTTCCGCGGCTCGCTCGTCGGGACGCCGGCGGCTCGGGCAGACGAAGGTGGCGCCGTTCGCAACGCTTCGACACCGCCCGGCCCGTCGCGGATCGCGCTTCCAGAGGGCGAGCTCGTCCTGGCCGCGCCCGGCAGCGACGGCGAGACGAGCGCCATCGTGAACCCGCGCGAGATCACGCTCACGCTGGAGCGACCCGCGAGCACGGCCCGCAACGTGTTCGCCGGGGTCATCGAGGAGCTGGCGCCGGAGCCGCCATCGGGCGAACGCGTTCGCATCTCGGTGGCCTGCGTGCCTCCGCTCATCGCCGAGGTCACGCGCCAGGCGGTGGACGAGTTGCGCCTGGCACCGGGGACCCGCGTCTTCGCATCGTTCAAGGCGTCCGGAGTCGTGCTGCCGGGTTAGCCGGCCAGTGCTATGTTGAGCGCATGGATCAGCCTCCCTGCTCCGGCATCCCGAGCGTGAGTTCGCTCGACGACCTGGTCGAGCGTGACAAGGACCACGACTGCGCCGGGTTCGGCCCGCACCACATCTGCGTGCGCGTCGTCGCCGTGGCCGACCTGCCGAGCCGATTCGGGCAGTTCCGAATCGTGGCGTTCTGGAACAACCGAGACGGCAAGGAGCACGTCGCGCTCGTCCACGGCGACGTGATGGGCAAGCGGGACCTGGCGGTCCGACTCCACTCTGAGTGCTTGACGGGAGACGCGCCGGGCTCGCTGCGCTGCGACTGCCGTGATCAGCTCGAGGTGTCGATGAGGAAACTCGGGGCCATGGAGCGCGGGGCTGTCCTTTATATGCGCCAGGAGGGCCGCGGCATCGGGCTCATCAACAAGGTACGGGCGTACGCGCTCCAGGACCGCGGGCTCGACACGGTGGACGCAAACCTCGCCCTGGGCTTTCGGGACGACGAGCGCGACTATGCCGTCGCCGCGCACATGCTCGCCAGCCTGAACGTGGACTCGATCCAGCTCATGACGAACAATCCGAGCAAGATCGGGCAGCTCACTCAGCTCGGGGTCAAAGTCTCGGGCAGGATCCCTCACGTGATGCCCGCCACCGAGTACAACCGCGCCTATCTCGAGACGAAGGTCACGCGCTCTGGACATCAGATGAGGCCAGAAGGCAGGCCGCACCTGCCCGAGCAGGACGACCCGGTCATCATCGAGGGCTGACCGACGAGTCGTCGCGGGTCAGTAGCGCGTGCGCTTTTGCACAGGCCTCACGCGGCGCCCGGACCCGATGCGCGACACCGGGGTACGAACCTCCGATCCCCACGCGCGAAGACACCGCGGCCCTTTGGCGCTCCCCTCCCTCTCCGCCGCTGCCAGTCCCGATGGGTCGTGGTCATGCAACCCGGCCGTGCCCACACGGAGGTAGCGCATGCAGACGCGGCAGCAGTTCGCACGACTGGCGACAGGAATCACGCTCGCGGCGCTGGTGGCATCGGTGGCGGCACACGCGGGACAGAAGCCGAAAGACTGGAATCCGATCGTGGATCCCGGGAACTTCGTGCGCGTCGTGGACAACACCTACTTCCCGCTCTCGCCGGGCCACGCGAGCCGGTTTCAGCAGCAGGGCGGTGATGAGACGCTGCGCATCGAGGTCAGCGGGCACACCCGGACGATCATGGGGGTTCGGACGGTCGAGGTGATCGAGACCGCGGCGGTTGCGGGCCAGACCGTGGAGGTCTCGAGGAACTGGTATGCCCAGGATCGCGACGGGAACGTGTGGTACTTCGGCGAAGCCACGCAGCTCTACGAGAACGGCGCGCCCGCGGGAACGGAAGGCTCGTGGGAGGCCGGCGTGGCCGGAGCGCTGCCCGGCATCATCATGAAGGGGCAGCCGCAGCATGGAGACACGTACTTCCAAGAGTACGCGGCCGGCGTGGCCGAGGACATGGCCACGGTGCTCGACATCGGCGGGACGGAGAACACCGAACGAGACATCTACTCCAACGTGCTCCGCGTCAAGGAGTGGAATCCGCTGTCGTCCAACAGCCTGGAACACAAGTACTACGCGCCCGGTGTCGGACTGTTCCTCGAGGTGGAGGGCTCGAAACGGCTGGAGCTGGTCGCGATCGAGTAGGCGGCGTACTGAACAGTCGGCCCGCGTTCCGCACGGATGCGGAGCGCGGGCCGATCGATCGCTACTCCTGCCCCGCTTGTCGCGCCGCGGACTCGCGCATCGTCTTGTTGGCGTAGATCGCGACCTCGACGCGGCGGTTCAAGCTCCGGCCCGGGTCGGTGTCATTCGCGGCGATGGGCTCGTTCTCGCCACGGCCCAGTGCCGTGATCCCGCGCGAGACACCCTGCGAGCGCAGGTAGTTCTTGGCGGCGCCCGCCCGCCGCCTGGAAAGCCCCATGTTGTAGGAATCGCCGCCCACCGCGTCGGTGTGACCCACGATCATGAGGTCGGACTGCGGGTACTTGTTGAGGCTCGCCGCCAGCGCGTCCAGGTTCGAGCGGGCCGCGCCCTGGATGGCGTCCGAGTCGAACCCAAACAGCAGGCCGGAGTCGAATGTGACCGCGATGCCCTCGCCCACGCGCGTCACGCGCGCACCGGGGATGGCCTGCTCGAGTTCCTTGGCCTGCTGGTCCATCTGGTGGCCGATGATGGCGCCCGCGGCGCCGCCCACCACCGCGCCGATGATGGCGCCGCGCGCGGTGGAGCCGGTCTGGTTGCCGATGACGCCGCCCACCGCGGCACCCGCCCCGGCGCCGATCAGCGCGCCCTTGGTCTTGGCGTTCATGGAGGCGCAGCTCGTGAGCAGGGTGAGCGCGACTGCGGCGGACACGGCGCGGCGCGGAACGACGCCGAGGAACGGATTCATGGTCACCTCCTGACATGCGTGGGAAACCGGGGGAGCATGTGGGTGCATTGTAGTCTCGACGACGGAGCTGCTGTCGAGCAGGTGTTCTGCATCAGTCAGCGTCGCGACACGAGCTTCCAGAACCGCGCCTCGTTCACGAGCATGATGCGGTGGCCCTTCTCGCGCAGCCGTTTGATCTCCATGAGCTTGAGACCGGCGTCTTTGCCCGCCGCCTGTAGCGTATTGGGTCGGCCACGCACGAGGACCGAGGTCTGGAGTGACGGACCGCCGTGCACGATGGCGCCCGCGCGCTTCGCGGCCCGCGCGGCGACGGTCCGTGGCTTGCTCAGGATGCCGGTGAACGCGAGGTGCACGCCCTTCAGGCTCCGAAGCGCACCGCCCTTCAACTCGATGGGCGGGTGGCGGAGCGCATGGATCAACTCGTCGGCGCTCTCGTAGCGCTTGCGCCGCTCGCCGAGACAGCGGTGCACGATCTCCTTCAGGTGGTCGCTGCATGGCAGGCGGCGGATCTCGGCGGTGCGGATCCGCTGCTGCGCGTTGCCTTTGACGAGCATGCCGAGGAGTTGCCCCACCTGGTAGACGTCGTCTCGCGCCTGCCACTTGGGAACGGCGCCCGCCAGGATGTCACTCGGCGCCGTCATGGCGTTCATCGTGCGCGCCGAGATGCCGCGCCCGTCGCTCTGCTGGCGAACGATGCCGAAGTCCCCGAGCTTGAGCGTCGGTCCCTCGCACACGAACACGTTCATGGGGGTCAGGTCGCGATGCAGCATCTGGCCCCGATGCAGCTTCCCGAGCACCTCGAGGATGCCCGCGATCTCGCCGCGTACGCGCTTCTCGGGCCAGCCCTTTCCCGCGCCGTAGAGGTGGTTTCGCAAGTCGCCGTGGCGCGCGTACTCGAGCGCCAGGCAGTACAGCACCTGGCCGTCGAGCGGAAGCAGCGGGAACGTGTCGAAGATGCGGATCGCGCGGGGATGACGGTCGAGGAGCTGGCCGAAGTAGGACTCACGCAGCCAGCCGTCGATGCGCACGCTCACCTTGATGCAGAGCACGTCGTCCACATCGCTCGCGCGCCCCTTGCGTCGCGCGAGATAAACCTGGCCGTAGCCACCCTCGCCGATCAGTCGATCTATCTCGTAGCGCAACCCCGTCTCAGGACTGGCGATGACCTGGCCTGTGCCCA
>JAHFBX010000163.1 GCA_023249815.1 Candidatus Eiseniibacteriota bacterium | reverse complement strand
AGCCGCACCAGCATGAGGATGGCCGGGGCGCACAGCAGCATGGTTGAGGGGATGCCGTTCGCGTGCATCCAGCCCAGGTCGCTCACCATCGTGCGCAGCTCGACGCTCTTGAACAGGGGCACGCCGCTCAGCGTCATGGTGAGCAGGAGTTGTGCGAACGTCGCGGCGCAGAAGAACGCCGGGCCCCACAGCAGCGCCTCGCGGCCGAATCGCGGCACCGCCCGCCGCGTGAGTTCGAACGCGAGCCAGCCGAGCGCAAACATCTTGAGCTGGCCCAAGTAGCGCCACCAGTCCTCGACCACCATCGCACCCGGAAGCAGCAGCGCCAGGAACAGCAGGTAGCGCCACTGGATCGCGTCGAGGCGGGGCGCCGTGCGCACGTGGCTGGTGAGCGCCTGGCCGACGAGCGGGAGCGCCAGCAGCACCATCACCGCTTCGTAGGGGAGGAGCGGCAGGTAGAGCGGCGACACGATCATCACCGGCGCCGCCCAGAACAGCAGCACGGGAAGGCCGCTCAATGCGAGCACGAACGTGATCGCGCCGAGGCTCCCGAGCACCATGAGCGCGAGCGGGTGGTCGGCGTCGAACCAGCCGAGCACGGCCAGGGCCAGCGCGGCGCCCAGCGGCGCCATGAGCGCCGCGCCGGCGAGCCGCCCGCGAGGCGGCAGGGTGGTGGTGACGGACACGGGGCGCTACTTTAATCGGGTCGGCAGGAGCTCCACCAGCGCCGTCCGAGGCGCCGCGCAGGGAATCGCCTGGCTCGACCGCGCTGCGCCGAGCCCCATCACCCCACCGAGGACGCATGATGTCCCGCTTGGCCGTGATCATCGTGAGCTACCAGGTGCGGGACCTGCTGCGCCGCTGCCTCGAGACCGTGCGTGACCAGCGCGAGGCGGTGGCGGAGTGCTGGGTCGTGGACAACGCTTCCACCGACGGCAGCGCAGCGATGGTGGTCGCGGAGTTCCCCGAGGTGAAGCTGCTCGCGTTCAACGAGAACCTGGGCTTCTCCCGCGCGAACAATCTGGGCATGCACCGGGCCTCGGCCGACGTGTTCGCGCTCGTGAATCCCGACACCGAGCTGCCCGCCGGCGCGCTCGCGCTGGGACGGGACGTGCTGGCGGGCCACCCGCACGCCGCGATCCTCGGGCTTGCGCTCTCCAACCGGGACGGCAGCGCCCAGCCGTCCCGGTTTGCGTTCCCGGGGCTCGTGAACCTCGCGGTGGAATCGCTCGGCCTCCATCGGGCGCTGCTCCGGTTGGGCTTCGGAAGCGTCTCCATGGCGCCCGAGCGCCGGGACCACGACGGTCCGGCGCCATGGGTGAGCGGGGCCTGCATGCTGGTGACCCGGGACTGGTTCGAAGCGAGTCGCGGGTTCGACGAGACACTGTTCATGTACGGCGAGGACCTGGACTGGTGTTGGCGCGCCTATAGGGCGGGGCGCGAGGTGTGGCACACGACGCGCGCCCGGGTACTGCACCATGGTGGCGCCTCGGGTACCCGCGACCGCGGCGCGCTGTTCGTGCGGAACATCGAGGCCCGGCTGGCATTCGTACGACGGAACCGTGGAGCCTGGCGCGCGGGCGTGGCCCGTGAGCTCGTCACGCTCGGCGCCGTTCTGCGGCTGGTGTACTGGAGATTGCGGGCGTTCTCCGAAGGGGGACGGCCGCGCGCCCACACGCGCCACCAGCTCGAGCGTTTCGCGGCCGTCTGGGCCTGGCGACGGGGACGCGCAGCGTGAGCGAGGCCCGCCGCTCGTGAGGGTGCTGTTCCTGACGCCGCGCTTCCCGTGGCCGCCCGACCGCGGCGACCGCATGACCGCGTTCGCACTGCTGCGCGTGCTCGGCCGCGATCACGAGGTCACGCTGCTCTCGCACGTGGACGGCAGCGAGGCGCCGGAGGCGCGACAGGCCCTGCTCGAACTGGGCCTCGAGGTCGAGACCGTGCCGCTGCCGCGGCTCGGCTCCTGGGCCCGCGCGTGGCTGGCGCTCCTCTCCCCCGAGCCCTCCCAGGTGGCCTACTACCGCTCGCCGGCGATGCGCGAGCGAGCCGGGCGGCTGCTCTCGAGCGGCGGATACGACGTCGCGTTCGTCCAGCTCTTTCGCATGGCCCAGGCCGTCCGGGGGATCCCGCACCCGGCCAAGGTGCTGTTCCTGGCAGACTCGATCGCGCAGAATCTCGAGGGCGCGGCGCGATTCGAACCGGGGTGGAAGCGGCCGGTCATCGATTGGGAGCGAAGGCGAGTGGCCGCCTACGAGTGCGCGGCGGCGCGCGACTTCCGCGAGGCGTGGCTGGTCTCGGGCCTGGACCGCGACGTGCTGCGTCGACGTGGGGTCACGAACGCCCGCCAGGTGCCGCACGGGGTGGATCCGGCGCTGTTCGACGTGGTCCCCGAGCGAGCGCGGGAACCGCGCGTGATGTTCCTGGGTAATCTGAGTGTTCCCCACAACGTGGACGCGGCGGTATTCGCCGCGCGTGAGGTGTTCCCCGAGTTGCGAAAACTCGAGCCCAGGGCGGAACTCTGGCTGGCCGGGGCAGAGCCTCGTCGCGAGGTTCGCGCGCTGGCGTCGTCGCCTGGTGTCACGGTCACGGGGCAGGTGCCCGATCTCGGTCCGTTGTGGGCCGCAGCCCATGTCCTGCTCGCGCCGCTGCGTTTCTCGAGCGGGATCCAGAACAAGGTGCTCGAGGGCATGGCGGCAGGCGTCCCGGTGGTGACCACGCCGGGCGTCGCCGCGGGTCTTGGCGTGGAGGCGGCGAGTCTCGTGCGCGTCGCGGCCGATGCCCCGGGGCTCGCACGCGAGACCGCGTCACTACTGGCTGACGCCGGGGCCGCGGCCGCGCTCGCGCAGCGGGCCCGCGCGCATGCACGGGTCCACTTCTCCTGGGAGGCGCTGGGGCGGGAGCTGGAGCGGGTCGCCCGGGAGGCGCGAGAATCAGGTGTTCCACCATTGACTTGACAGCTTCATGTGCCTACCTTTCGCACGTCGTGCCGCGAATCGGGCGGCGCCTGCAGCGGGATGCACCGGGATGGACATCACGCTTGAAGGTAAAACTCGAGGACATCGCATGAGGATCCTGGTCACAGGAGGTGCCGGCTTCATCGGGTCCCATCTCGCCGAGGAATTGCTCCGGCGAGGACACGAGGTCTGGGCTCTCGACGACCTGTCCACCGGAAGCACCGAGAACCTCGCCACGTTCGAACGCCACGCGCGCTTTCGCTTCCTCGAGGGCAGTGTCGTGGATACCGCGCTGGTGCATGGCGTGGTCGCCCAGTGCGACCGCATCTACCACCTCGCCGCCGCGGTGGGCGTCAAGTACGTGCTCGAGAACCCGCTCCGCTCGCTGCTCACGAACATCCGCGGCACCGAAGTCGTGCTCGAAGCCGCCAGCGAGCACCGGCGGAAGGTCATTCTCACCTCGAGCAGCGAGGTGTACGGCAAGGGCGTCACGGTGCCGTTCGCCGAGGACGACGACCGGCTGATCGGTCCCACGCACAAGCTGCGCTGGTCCTACGCCTGCGGAAAGGCCGTGGACGAGTGCCTCGGCCACGCATACCACCAGCAGTACCAGCTTCCGGTGATCATCGTGCGCTGCTTCAACACCTGCGGGCCGCGACAGTCCAGCGCCTACGGCATGGTGATCCCCGCCATGGTGCAGCGCGCGCTCCGGGGCGAACCCATTCTGGTATTCGGTGACGGGCAGCAGACGCGGTGCTTCTCCGCCGTGTCCGACGTGGTGCGCGCCATGCTCATGCTGGCCGAGAGCCGCGAGGCGGAGGGCCAGGTCTTCAACGCCGGCACCGACGAGGAGGTCACCGTTCACGACCTCGCGCGGCGCATCAAGCGGCTCTGCCATAGCGACTCCCCGATCGAGCTGGTGCCCTACGAACAGGTCTACGGCCAGTCGTTCGAGGACATGCGGCGCCGCGTTCCGGACCTGTCCCGGATCCGGCGCGTCGTGGGCTATCGGCCGCAGGTCACGCTCGACCGCCTGCTCGAGATCACCATCCGCGACCACTGCGAACGCATGGGGATCGCCTGCCCGATCGAGGTGTCGGCCGCCTAGTCCGCGCCGCACGACCCACCACTCGGCACCTCGCCCCCCATGCCGCTCGCGCCGCTGGCCGCATTCCCGCTCGCTGCGGTGCTCGCGTGGGCCGTCATGCCGCTCGGTATCCGCGTGGCGTGGGCGGCCGGGTGGCTCGATCAGCCCGAGGCCCGCAAGCTGCACACCGACGCCACCGCCGTGCTCGGTGGCGTCGTCGTGTTCGTGACCGCGGTGATCGCGTGGGGCGTCACGCTGGCGCGCATGCCGCACTCGCCGGCCGACTGGGAGGCGTGGTACCTGCTCACGGGCGCGGCCGTGACGCTGGCGATCGGCCTATGGGACGACCGCTTCGGGATGCAGCCCGGCGTCAAGATGCTGGGCCAGGCCGCCGCGGCCACGATGCTCATCGCGGGCGGCCTCGTGCCCGATGTCGGGCTGCCCATCGGCATCGAGGCGGCGATCACGCTGGTGGCGCTCGTGGCGCTCATGAATGCGGTCAACTTTCTCGACAACATGAACGGCATGGTGGGCGGGCTCTCGGCGATCGCGCTCGCCGGCTTCGCGTGGACTTCGCTCGAGCGGGGCGCCGGCGGCGTCGCCGCGGCGCAGCTGGCGCTGGCCGGGGCGTGCGTCGGATTCCTGCCGCACAACTACCCGAAGGCCCGCATCTTCCTGGGGGACGCGGGCAGCCTGTTCTTGGGGTATAGTCTTGGCGCTTCTGCGCTCATGACCATGCAAGGAGCGGCCCCGGGCTGGGGCCGCGCCGGGGCGCCGCTCATCTTGGCTTACCCGGTGTTCGACATGATCTTCGTGATCCTCACGCGCTTGCGCGACGGCCGTCCCGTCTACCAGGGCGGCCGGGACCACTCCAACCACCGACTCGCGAGTGTCCTCCAATGTCCGAAACGAACCGTACTCCTGGTGTGGGCCAGTGGGGCCGTCCTATGCGCCGCCGGGTTAGGTATGCTGCGCCTAAACCGTCCGGGACCGACGCTGCTCCTGTGGGGCCTGTCGACGATCCTGTTGCTCTGGAGCGGGCTGCGATTATCGTCCGTGCCGATCGCCCCGCGCCCCGCGCCAACGTCGAAGTGATCGGCGCGCCTCGCGAGCACGCCCCGCGCGAGCATCGCGCGCCGGACGAGCACGACGAGCGCCTGCGCGACCTTGTCGTGCACATGGCGAAGGGACTCGTGGACCATCCCGACGACGTCTCGGTGGAGATCGCCGAGGCCGGCGACGGCGGCGAACTCGAACTGCGCGTGCACCCGGACGACATGGGGCACGTCATCGGCAAGCAGGGCCGCACCGCGCGCTCGCTGCGCCTGGCGCTGGGCGCGGCCGCGGGCCGCATCGACCGCCGCATGGGTCTGGAGATCGAGGACTGACGAGCCTCGCCATCGGCCGCGTCGGCCGCCCGCACGGCGTGGTCGGCGAAGTCTACGTGGACGGCTGCCCGCTCCCGCCCGAGCAGTTCTTGGCGTTCGGCACGCTCGAGTGGCGAAGCCCGCGCGGTCAGAAGCGCACGGTGAAGCCGCTGCGCGCGCGCCTGGTGGTGGACCGGCTGCTGGTGACGTTCGAGGGCATCAATACCCGCGAGGCGGTGGTGCCGCTCGTGAACGGCACGGTCTGGGCCGAGGCCGAGCGCCTGCCCGACCCCGGCCCGGGAGTGTCCTACGCGTTCCAGCTCACGGGCATGCGCGTGGTGGACACGACGGGGCGCGAGCTGGGAAAGGTGGCGGACATCGTGTGGAACGCGGGCCAGCCGCTGCTCCAGCTCGACGGGCCGGAGGGAAGACTGCTGCCCTGCCAGCGCCCGTTCATGAAGCACGTGGACACGTCCGCGGGCGTCATCACGCTCGACCTGCCTGCCGGCTTCGACGAGTTCTGAGCCGTCCGCGCGCCGTGCCATACTGCCCGGCCGCGCGGAGCACTCGCGCCCCGCACGGCACCGCCTGAGAACCCCATGAAGATCACGCTGCTCACCATCTTCCCGGATTTCTTCCCCGACGCGTTCGCGGACGGCATGATCCGCGTCGCGCGCGAGAAGGGCCGGCTCGAGGTGAATGTCGTGAACCTGCGCGATTTCACCGACGACCCGCACCGCAGCACGGACGACTACCCGTTCGGCGGCGGCGCCGGGATGGTGATGCGCGTCGAGCCCATTTTCCGGGCCCTCGCTTCGCTCGGGCTCGAGAACCGCGCGTCACGGCCCGCGGAGACCAAGGTCGTGCTCACATCCCCGCAGGGACGGCGTTTCACGCAGGACACCGCGATCGAGTGGTCAGCACTCGAGCATCTGACCATCCTGTGCGGCCGCTACAAGGGCGTGGACGAGCGCGTCGCCCTGCACCTGGTGGACGAGGAGTTCTCGCTCGGCGACTTCGTGCTCTCGGGCGGCGAACCGGCCGCGCTCTGCGTCGTGGACGCGGTGGCGAGGCTCCAGACCGACGTCGTGGGCTGCTTCGACTCGGTCGAGAGTGACTCGTTCCACAGCGGGCTCCTGGATTGCGCGTACTACACCCGGCCCGCCGAGTTCCGCGGCTGGTCCGTGCCGGAATGGTTGCTCTCGGGTCACCACGCGAACATCGCCAGGGCGCGCCGGGAGGAGGCGCTTCGCCGCACGTTCGAGCGCCGGCCCGATCTGTTGGAAC
>JAHFBX010000162.1 GCA_023249815.1 Candidatus Eiseniibacteriota bacterium | reverse complement strand
TGCCGATGCTCGTCGACATGCGGGTGCGATACAGGAAGTTCACCGTCAGCGACTGCGACGGCGTCATCGCGATATCGCGATACAGGATCTGGTCCCACTGGTCCGCGTAGCCCGGGAAGTTGTGGTTCGACCCGTTACCCGCGGCATCGTGCAGGGCGTTCACCACGTTCTGGTTGAACGGATTGCCCGTGACCGCGTCGACCACGCTGTTGTCCTTGTGCTCGCGCAGACCGCACCACGCCGACCGGGTGCCCGAGAGCGGCGACCAGTGGACGGCGGAGCCGGGACCGCCCGGATCGCCGTGCCAGACACCGACCACGCCGAACGTGCGCTTGGCCGCCGTATTCTGGCTGATCACGTAGTTCGCGAGGTTGCCGTGATCCAGGGCCCACCACGGGCGCTGGTCATCGGTGAGCGTCAGACCGCCGGTGGAGTTGTACTGGCGGTGCATGGGCCACCAGCCGTGCAACGAGTCCGCGGCCTGGATGCCGACCGAGTTGTCGAAATCCCAGAACGCGTTCGTACTTGGCCCGCTCCCGGCGGGGTACTGCGGCAGGTAATCGCCGACGTAGATGTTCCAGTAATTGTCGGGCGCTGTGTGATTCGTATAGGACTTGCCGACGTACACCGTGTCGGGGTCCGGGCCCGCGGAGACTCCCAATCGGGAGGCGCGCGAGCTGAGGATCTGCTTCGCCATCTTCGCGTTCACCAGCTTCATCCCGACGTCGTCGGTTTGAGCGAACGCGCTACCGGCCACCATCGCGGCTGCCCCGATCAGGAGCAGGAGCGCGACGAACGGCTTCTTCATGTGACTACCTCCATCGTCGCAATGCATGGGCAATGCGAAGTCTTCCGAGTACGGATTGCGAGCGAGGTGTCGCCAAAACAAATCGCCGGCGGACGCTCTATGTCTAGAGAGCATTCCGACGGCTTTGGCTGCACATACGAGTCCCTATCCCCCCTTTCCGCCGTCCGGCCGGCTCCTTAGGCAGTTCGGAGCTGGGCGAACCCATAGTGCGATATCTCGTCGTGAGTACCTCGTGCGAGCGACCGCTGCCAGTCGACACGCCAAACGAGGCACCGCGGAACTCTGAGGTGCGATGAGGGGCGGAGGGAACGATCCCCGGACCCCAGCACGAGACAAAGGCTAGGCGTGGTTCAGGAGTCTGTCAATCCGTTTTTTGGTGACTGACAAGCCTCGAGGTGACTCACAAGCCTCGGATTCACAACAATCTGCCGCGCGGCACCCAAGCGCGATTCACGCCTCGCGCGAGGCACGACTCCGATCGAGGAAGGACTGGATCGCGGCGGCGGAGATGGTGCGAGGACTCGCTCCCGAGCGCTCGGCCGCCTCGAGGACCGACTCGAACTCCGGCATGGCGCGCTCGTCGCCATCCGGAAGTGTCGCCACCTTCACCTGCACGGGCCCGAACTCTGTGTCGACGCGCAAGATCCGTCGTGGCAGCTCGATGCGTCGCTCCTCCCGGACCCGCACCCCCAGCGAGGACGTGTCCCGGAGCACCACCTCCGCCAGTCGCCGCGCGTCGGCGGGTTCGCAGACCACGACGAGCCACGAGCCACTTCGCCCCTTCTTCATGGTGACGGGTGCCACCATGGCGTCCAGCGCTCCCTGCGAGAGCAGCCGGGCGAGTGTCGCCGCGAGGAGCTGCGGGTTCTCGTCGTCCACCGCGGTCTCGAGCACGGCGACGGTCCGTTCCGCACTCCCTGCACCCGCGCGCTCGCCGATCAGCAGCCGGAGGATGTTGGGGTGGTCGGGGAACTCCCTCGTGCCCGCCCCGGTGCCGACACCCAAGAGCCGAAATGCCGGCGGGTCGCCCCACGTCTCGACCAGTGTCGCGAGCAGCGCAGCACCCGTCGGGGTGACGAGCTCGGCCTCGACCGGGCCGCCGTAGACCGGGGCGCCCCGGAGCAGCAGCGCCGTCGCGGGGGCGGGCACCGGGATGCGGCCGTGCTGCGAGTCCACGAACCCCCGCCCGAGCGGCAGCGGCGAGGCGCTCACCGTCTGGATGCCGAGCGAATCGAGTCCGAGCAGCGAGCCGGCGATGTCCACGATCGCGTCCACGGCGCCGACCTCGTGGAAGTGAACCTGCTTCACGGTGCTGCCGTGCACCTCCGCCTCGGCCTCGGCAAGCTTCAGGAACACCGCCTTCGCCCGGTCACGCACGTGCCCCGGGAGGTCGGCCTGGTCCAGGATCGCCTCGACGTGATGCAGGTGGCGATGCGGCTGATTCTCCCCGCTGCGCACGTTGACGTGCGTCGCGGCGAACGGGCCACGGTGCACGGACGTCACCTCGATCGCCACGCCCGCGAGCCGAAGCTGCCCGGGCAGCGCGCGCAGCTCGTCGGCCGACCAGCCGGCCGAGACCAACGCGGCCAGCGTCATGTCACCCGCGATCCCGGAGACGCAGTCGAAGTGCGCGTGCTTCATCGGCGAGCCCCCGCTCCCACATTGATGAGGTGCGCGGCGTACCCCGCCCCGAAGCCGTTGTCCACGTTCACCACCGTGACGCCCGCGGCGCACGAGTTGAGCATGGCGAGGAGGGGAGCGAGCCCGCCCAAGTGTGAACCGTAGCCCACGCTGGTGGGAACCGCGATGAGCGGCCGGTCGGTGAGCCCGCCCACGACGCTCGGGAGTGCGCCCTCGAGCCCCGCGACCACGATCAGCACGCGCGCCCCGCGCAGCTTGCGCGAGTGGGCGAGCAGCCGGTGCAGGCCTGCCACGCCGACGTCGGCGACCAGCTCCGCGCGGCTCCCCATCGTGCGCGCGGTGACGAGCGCCTCCTCGGCCACGGGCAGATCCGCAGTGCCCGCGCACAGCACGAGCACGCGGCCCCGCGATCGGAGACGCCCGCCGCGGGCGGAACCCGGGCGCCGGAGCACGACGCAGCGGGCGAGTTCGTGCACTTGAGCCTCCGGGAACGCCGCGGCGAGGGAGCGCTGGCCGGCCTCGTCCACGCGCGTGGCGAGCACCACGCCGTGGCGGGCGAGCAGCCGGCGCGCGATCGCCACCAGCTGTGCCGCGGTCTTCCCCTGCCCGAACACCACCTCGGGGAAGCCGGCGCGCAGGGCGCGCTGGTGGTCGAGTGCGGCGAAACCCAGCTGTTCGAGCGGGGCTTCACGGATGCGCGCCGCGGCACGGCCCGGCGTCACCCGGCCGTGTCGGACGTCGCGTAGCAGGGCCGCCAGTTCAGCCGGACGCACGCGGCGTCTCGGTGGGGAGCGCGGCCAGGTCCGGTGTGAACCCCTCGAGTCCGCGCGATTCCAGGTCACGAAGATAGACGTGGAGGAGGCCGGTCAGCTCGGCTGCGGTGCGGGCGTGGTTCACCTGCTCGCGCACGCGCGCGCTGTTCGGTAGGCCCTTGATGTACCAGGCGACGTGCTTTCGCATCTCGCGTGCGGCGTGCTCGGAACCGACCGATTCCACGAGCATCGCCAAGTGCCGCACGCCGGCCTCGAGTCGCTCCGAGGCGGTGGGCGGCGGGAGCGGTTCGCCGCGCTCGATGAGCGCACGGATCCGGCGGAACACCCACGGGTCGCCAAACGCCGCGCGACCGAGCATGACGCCGTCGCACCCGGTCATCTCGAGCATGCGCACGGCGTCGGCCGCGTCACGCACGTCGCCATTGCCGATGATCGGGATGCCCACGGCGCGCTTGGCCTCGGCGATCATGTCCCAATGCGCGTTGCCGCCAAACTTCTCCGAGCGCGTGCGCGCATGGATGGCGACCGCCTTGGCGCCCGCGCGCTCGAGCGTGCGGCAGACTTGGACGACGTTCTGCGACTGGCCGTCCCAGCCCAGCCGAACCTTCGCCGTGACCGGCAGCGACGTGGCGCGCGCCATCGTCTCGACGATGGCGGCGATGCGCGGCACGTCCTGGAGCAGCGCCGCACCCGCGCAGCGATTCACCACCTTGCGCACCGGGCAACCCATGTTGATGTCGATCATGTCGGGCCGGCGCTCGGGCGGCAGGTCAGAGAGCACGCGCGCCGCGTCGGCCATGATCTGGGGATCGGAGCCGAACACCTGGATCCCGATCGGGCGCTCGACCGGATCGAACGCGCAGTATTCGAGTGTGGCCTGGCTCCCGCGCACGAGCCCGTCACAGGACACCATCTCGGTGTAGACGGCCGAGGCGCCCTGCTCGCGCGCGAGCCGGCGGAACGGCGAGTCCGAGACGCCGGCGAGCGGCGCCAGCACGAACGGCGAGTCCATGCGGACGGGGCCGATCGAGAAGCCGCGCGCTTCCGGGCGACCCACGAGCGGCGGGCCCGCGTCGGGCGCCGAACGATCCGCCACCGGCGCGGTGAGCAGC
The DNA here is from genome assembly GCA_023249815.1 of Candidatus Eiseniibacteriota bacterium. GTDB lineage: Bacteria > Eisenbacteria > RBG-16-71-46 > RBG-16-71-46 > RBG-16-71-46 > JAIOPA01. Next base: position 2,376 of record JAHFBX010000162.1, on the reverse strand, counting down.
TCGGGGGCGCTCATGCCCGCCCCCCGCCCGCCGCGCGCAGCGGGCGGTCGCGCCGCCGGTCGTGCCGCGCTCTCGGAGTTGCCTCGCGCGCCCACTCGAAGACGTCCGCGAAACCCCGCACCTCGGTGTGCGTGATGCCCTCGGCGCGGCACCATTCGAGGAGCGAGCCCCGCGCGAGCACGGTGTCGGCCTCGAGCGCGCCATGACGGTCGCTGTCGCCATCGCCGACGAGCACGGTGTGGAAGCCGCCGGCCTTCGCGCGTCGAACGTGCACCGCCTTGCAGTTGCCGCACGCGTCGCACGCGGGGTCGGCGAACGGGAAGCGCGGTTCCACCGCGCCGTCGGCGCCGAACACGAGCGCGTTTGCCGCCCACGGCAGCTCCGCGAGCCCGGCACGGGCGAGCAGATCCCGCACATAGAAGTCGAAGCCCTCGCTCACCACCATCACCTTGTCGCCTGCGGCCAGCGCCGCGCGGGCGAACGGCGCGAACGCCGGATCGAGGGCGAACTCGCGCGTGAACGCGAGCGCCTCGGCTTCGCCGGCGCGCAGCCGGGCGCACTGCGCAAGGGTGAGGGAACGGTGGCCAAGCCGGCCGGCGCGCCAGGCCGCGAGCTCCGGCACACGCGCCGCGTCGCCGTCTCGCGAGAATCGTTCCGCGAACGCCGCCCCGATGTCGCGCGGCGACACGGTGCCGTCGAAGTCACATAGGAACGCGAGCGGCATCAGCGCTGCGCGGCTCCCGGGCCGGGGAGCTTCACGCCCGCCGCGGCGAACACACCGCGGGCGTCGCGCGCGCGCCGTACCACCTCGAGCGCGCGACGGTAGACGGGGTCGAGCTCGAGTGCCGTGTGCGCCGCGGCCGCGAGTCCTCCGGGCTGACCGGGTCCGACGCGCACTCTCGTCGCTGCCGAGTCGCTCACGACCCGCACGTCGGGTGCGAGCCCGCCCTCGCCTTGCACGGTGCGACCGAGCGACGTGCGATAGGACTGCGCGCTGTCGGGATGCGGGCGCGCGACAGTGCCTTCCTCCGCGTCGTCCTCCTCGTCCACGAGTGTCAGCCGCTGGCGGTGGATCGATCTGCCGCTCGGCGTTCGGTATCGCGACACGGTCAGCTGAAGCGCCCCCATGCCCGTGCGGAGCGGGAAGATCTGCTGCGAAACGCCCTTGCCGAACGTGGTGTCGCCCACGAGCACGGCGCGGTCGTGGTCCTGGAGCGCGCCCGCGACGATCTCGGACGCCGAGGCGCTGCCGCCATCCACGAGCACGGCGAGCGGCCAGCCGAGTTCGGGCCGCGGCCGCGTCGCGTCGTAGCGCTGCACGCTGCCTGGCGCGCGCCCCTCGGTGTTCGCGACGCGCGCGCCCTGGGGCAGGAATTGACTCGCCACCGACACCGCCTCGTCGAGCGTGCCCCCGGGGTTGCCACGCAGGTCGAGCAGTAGCGCGTGAGCGCCCAGGCGACGCAGCGAATCGCACGCCGCCGCGACCTCGGCCGAGGCGCGCGCCGAGAAGTGCGCGAGCCGCACGTAGCCCACGCCGGGCTCGGCCATGAACGCGTAGGGCACGTTCTTCACCGTGATGCGACGGCGCTGCATCGTGATGTCGCGTTCGCTGTCGCCGCGCGCCACCGTGACCGTGACGAGCGTGCCCGCCGCGCCGCGCAGGCGAGCACTCATCTCGTCCGGCGTGAGCCCGAACGCGGAGTGACCATCCACCTTGGTGACGATGTCGCCGGGCTGGAGGCCGGCATCCCATGCCGGCGATCCCTCGATGGGCGCGATCAGCACGGGCCAGCCGCTGCGCTGGTCGAACGACGCGCCGATGCCGTCGAACGTGCCCTGGATGAAGCCACGTGTGGCGCGGAACTCCTCGGCGTCCAGGTAGCGCGACCAGGGATCGAGCCCGCGCGCGACGCCGCGCATGGCGCCTGTGACGAGCTTGCCGGGATCCACGGGATCCACGTAGTTGGCCTGGACCGTTTGGAGCACTTCGATGAACAGGTCGAGGCCGGAATAGATGCCGCGCGCCGCGTGCGTTCCACCCGCCCACCAGCCGAGTGCGAACAACGCGCCCAACACGGCGCCCAGTGCGACACGACGACGCATGCTCGGAGTCTCCGGAGACGGTTCGAAGCGCCCGCCGAAACCATGCGAGCGCGGCGAGGCACCCGCGCGATCGGCGGGAAATTCCAGCGAATCCGACTATATCACGCAGGTCGGGCGAACAAGCTCACGCCACGGGCCCGAAGCGGGCCCGTCCGCGCGCCTCGCATTCCTCGTTCGAGCCCCGGTCGGCGGGGGGCGTTCGATCGTGGCCAGTCGCGAGCAGCCCGGAGCCACGGAGTGGCGGAGGGCGTCGCGAGCGTCAGGTCGGGGCGG
>JAHFBX010000384.1 GCA_023249815.1 Candidatus Eiseniibacteriota bacterium | reverse complement strand
GCCGCCCTCGTCGAGCGCTGTGGAGAGCCCGGGCGCCGACTGCACACGGGCCGGTCGCGCAATGACCAGGTCGCCACGCTCCTGCGCATGCACGTCATGCGACTCTGCGACACGGCGGTGGAGGGCGTGCGTGAGCTGGAGCGCGCACTCGTCACGCAGGCGCGCGAGTCCGGCGACCTGACGTGCGCGTCCTACACCCATCTCCAGCCCGCCCAGCCCATTCGTCTCGCGCACTGGTGGTTGGCGCACGTCGAGGCGTTCGCGCGCGACGAGGAGCGCTTCGCCGAGGCGCGCGAGGCGGCCGACCGGCTGCCGCTGGGCTCCGGCGCCGTGGCCGGCACGCCGCTTCGCTATGACCGCGCGTCGCTCGCCACGCGACTCGGGTTCTCGCGCGTCGCCATGAACTCGCTCGACGCCGTGGGTGATCGCGACTTCGCCGTCCAGTACCTGAACGCGGCGGGACTGCTCGGCGTCCACCTGTCGCGACTCTCGGAAGACCTCGTCCTGTTCTGCTCGCCAGCGTTCGGCTGGTTCACGGCGCCGGATGGCTTCTCCACCGGCTCGAGCCTGCTGCCACAGAAGCGCAATCCCGACTTGTTCGAACTCGCGCGTGGAAAGTGCGCACGGCTCCTAGCCAACGCGCAGCGTCTCGCCACGCTCCTGAAGGGCCTGCCCAGCTCGTACCAGAAGGACCTCCAGGAGGACAAAGAGGCGGTGTTCGACACGGCCGACACGCTCGAGCTGCTCCTTGCCGCCTTGCCCCCCGCGATCGACGCGCTCACGCCGCGCCCGGAGCGGATCGCCGCGTCGCTCACGAGCGACCTGCTGGCGGTGGAGCTCGCGGACGCGCTGGTGGCCGAGGGCATGCCGTTCCGCGACGCGCATCGCGCCGTGGGCGCGCTGTGGGCCCTGGCGGAACAGGCCGCGTGCGAGCCCGCGGCGTTGGCGCTCGAGCAGCGGCTGGCGCTGTCGCCGCATTTCACCGACGAGCGTCTCGGCGCGCTCAGCATGGAAGCTGCGATCCAGCGGCGCACGCACGCGCCGGGCGCCGGCTCCACTGCGCATCAGCTTGCGATGGCCGAGGCGCGGCTGGGCCTGGGCCCCGGCGACGACGCCGATGTGCTCGCCCCCGAGAACATGGCGCCGCGCGATGCTTCCCGCGTCGCGGCGAGATCCGTGGCGCGGCCCGTCGCGCCGCGCCCCGACGCGACCCCCGACACCGAAGCCGGCCGCGTCGTCGGCGACGGCCTGATCCTGCGGCGCGCGCGCGTGGCCGACGTGCCTGGCATCGCCGGTGTGATGGCGCCCTACGTCGTGGAGGGCTCGCTCCTGCCGCGGCCGGTGTCCGAACTCTACCAGTGCGTGCGCGAGTTCCATGTGGTCGAGCGCGGGAGTGCCGGTGACGCCCCAGGCGGGATCGTCGCGTGCGCAGCACTCCGGCTCCTGTGGCGCGACCTCGGTGAGGTGCGATCGCTCGCCGTGCGGCCCGACGCGCACGGCAAGGGCCTTGGCGCGGCACTGGTCGAGGCCGTGGTCGGCGACGCACGCGCGTTGGCGCTGCCGCGCATCATCGCGCTCACGCGCGAGGTGGGCTTCTTCCAGCGCTGCGGATTCAACGCGCAGCCGCGCGAGTCGATCCCGCGCAAGGTGTGGACCGACTGCGTGCGCTGCCCCAAGCGGCATGCGTGCGACGAGGTGGCGATGACGCTCGACCTCGTGCCCGGCGCCTCGGAAGAGGCGGCCAAGCAGGCGCGTTCCTACGTACTGCCCATGCCCGCGGCGGCGGACTCCGCCGCGGCGAGCTCGAGTGACCTGTCCCTTCCCATTCTCTCGTGAAGGAGGCAACCGAAGTGGCCACTGCGCCCGAACATCTGGTGGACATCGCGGGCCTGAATCGCGCGTTCGTGCTGGAGCTGTTCGCTGAGGCCGACCGCCTGCGCGCCGTGCGCGGAACGCCGCGCGCCCCGAGGCCGCTCGCCGGTAAGACCGCCGCGCTCGTGTTCCACAAGCCGTCGCTGCGCACCCGCGTGTCGTTCACGGTCGGCATGCACGAGCTGGGCGGCGACGCTGTGGACCTGGGGGCCGCCGAGGTCTCCGAGCATGGCCGCGAATCCATCGAAGACGTGGCGCACGTGCTCTCCGGCATGGTGGACCTGATCGTGGTCCGCACGTTCTCGCACCGGCTGGTTCAGCGCCTCGCGAGTCATGCCACCATTCCCGTGATCAACGCACTCACCGACCACTCGCATCCCTGCCAG